>CAYZQG010000057.1:0-9319 GCA_964480685.1 uncultured Lentimicrobiaceae bacterium | reverse complement strand
ATGACTATTATCACATAATTGAATTATAAATTTAGAAAAATTATCAATGTTATTAAATCCTTTTTTTATAGATTCATTAAGCATCTCTTTGATTGAGTTTGAATTAGTAATATTATTAAAATTACACCCATTAAATCGTACACCTCTTACGCTTTCTAAATATATTTGTGATGAAAAGTCTAAATCACTATTATCAACTTGAAATGTGCAATTTGTAAAATAACTAATATTATTATATTCCGAATTAGACTCTTTATATATATATGATGAGATTTTAACAGCTTGTAAATTATTTCTAAAAATTGCATTATTTGCAACAATTATACCTCCTCCAAAAATTTTAACAATTTTACGATTTATATTTTCAAAAGGTAGAAATACTTCTTTTCCTTCAGCATTGATACCACATTCGGCATTTTCTATAATTGCGCCATTATCTACAATCAAAATACCTTGATTATTATTATTTATATCTTGTGACTTATTTTGGGAACCTAACACAACGATACCACCCCATAAATTATCTCCGCATGCATTTGTGATTTTTGCCCCATTAATAATTAGCTTTCCTCCTGGATTAATAATAATTTTAGTTCCTTGAGTTACATAGCAAGTTATATTGTTTTGAATAGTAACTGTATGCCCAGAATTAATAACAAAATCACCATCAATAATAGCGTCATTATTGGTTATTGAAAATGAATTATTTGTAGAATAATTACAATATGCTTGATATTGTGTACTAACCATAATATTTTTATGCAAAGTGATTGTTTCTCCCATATGATTAATTGTACACTCTATCCAAGCATAATTACTGTGATGTAAAGCTCTAATTTCAATTATAGAACTACCTTGTCCACTAACGACTTCAATATTTGAGCTTGTACTCCAATTAACTGTTAAATTATTAGTGTTAGGGATTGAATATGTTTGATCTTCACAAACGTTAATATAATATTCACCTATAATATGTTGAAATAATGCTTTTAAAACTGATTTATGTGCATTAGCTAATCCATATCCCATATTAATATTCCATGAACCATTCGGATGATTGTTTAAATTATCTGTATATGTATAAAGATCCTCTCTAACTTTTGTTGCAGTTGATTCAATTATTTGTTTAACTTGTAAAGAAGATAAATTAGTGTTTACAGATAAAATAAGCCCTGCTATTGCAGCCACATGAGGACAAGCAGCAGATGTTCCATTAAAGGTTAAATGATAATCTCCATTTGCTCCGATTCCCTTATTATATCCTCTATCACTATGTATATCCGTTGTTGGCATTAATACTCCCGGTGCAACAACATCCAACTGATCTCCATAATTACTACCCCACGACCCCTCATTATCACAACTGACTCCTAAAGGATCCGGCTCTACTCCCCAACCAAGATCAGGATGAAAAAAACCGCCACTACGTTTTCTTTCACCACAAGGACTCATTGCTCCCACAACAATTAGACTATCATTAGAATTTCCTGGATAATATACAGTGTCATTATTTGCATTTCCCGATGAAAAAACCAAAACACAGCCTAATGAATCTCTCCCAAACCTTAAAGCATTCCTGATAGCATTCATTATTGCTTGTGATTCATTACATACCCAAGAACAACTTAAGATATCGGCATCATAATTATTCCATGCATAATCAATAGCTTTTATAATCCAAGCATCATCTGAAACAATATAATGTAAACTTAAATTAGTATAATAAATTCTAATCGGAATAATTTTACAATTATGCGCTACTCCTTTAACACCAATACTATTATCCACAGCTCCAATAATTCCGGCACAACAGGTTCCATGAGCATCATCATTCGAACAATCACCATATAAACCACCTATTACACCATCTGTAGCATCATATCCCGGCAATAAATTTGCAATTAAATCAGGATGAAGTAAATCAATTCCACAATCAATAACCGCAATTTTAATAGCATCATTTCCTGTAGTAATATCCCATGCCTTTAAAGCGTCAATATCATAACCGCTTATTCCACCATTTTGTCCCGTATTATTCATATTCCATTGTTGATTAAAATACGGATTACATGATTTAATACTACGATAAAATGAAGGTTGCGCATATACAAATTTACCCGAAACATAAAGTATATTTGCATAAGTTATAGCATTATATCCTCTTGAAAGTGAAAGCAAATAAGAATTTGGAGTATACCCCCATCTTTTAACGGAATCATACGGAATATTTAATTCAAATAATACTGTTTCAATATTATAACTATCTTTTATTTGAAATAATATTTCATTTGATGTCCATTGTGCCATTGAATCGGAAGCATATAATTTTTCACTAACAAATAAAACATTATTGTAATCATAAATTGAATCTTCAAATGATTGTATTACACTATCTTGTAAATAAATACAATACATAAATGGATGAATTGTATCCACTTTATTTGAATAATAATTCAAGACATTTAAAACATTTTGGATATCAGTAGAATCTGAAGATAAAGAAAGTCCGATAAATTTAGAATTATTATCCTTTGTTAAAAAAATTTCACCCTTTTCTCCATAATAATATACATTTTGAGATTTTATTTGTATTAATACAAATAAAAATAATATTAAAAAAAATCCATTACATAATTTACTTTTTACCATTTTCTTATTTCTCATAAATAATATAGATTTTAGTGTTTATAATTTCCTTTTGCTTTAATTTTTTTGCAAATATATAAATTTTTTAAAATACAAAATAAATATTTTTTGATTTTTTTAAAAAAAATATTTTGCATTGAATACCAATACATTAATGAATTTACATAAAAACGATACAATGAATAAAATGTTTTATTGATGATTATTAAGAAGGAATTTTCCATCTATTTTAATTAACCCATCGTAAGAAATATGCAACTGCAACTATATCTTGGCTAAATTTATATAGATACAATACCTTCTGCATTCCATTGAAATGCGTTACTTGGTAAAAAAACAGAAAAAATAAACCCATTATTTTCTCATCCTTGCCACCGGAATACCCAATTGTTCGCGGTATTTGGCAACGGTACGACGAGCAATATTATAGCCTTTTTTATTCAATATTTCGCACAAAATTTCATCGGTAAGCGGTTTCTGTTTGTCTTCACTTTCAATGGCATCGGAAAGTATGCGTTTAATTTCACGCGAAGAAACTTCATTCCCGTCATTTGTTTGCATGGATTCGGAAAAGAAAAACTTCAAATGATATAATCCGTATGGAGTTAATACATATTTGCTACTTACAACTCGGGAAACGGTAGAGATATCCATTTCTATTTTATCGGCTATATCTTTAAGAATCATTGGCTTAATAAATGCTTCATCTCCGGTTTGAAAGAATTTTTTTTGATAATCCATAATGGTTTGCATGGTTCGATAGAGGGTCATTTCGCGTTGACTAATGGAATCGATAAACCATTCGGCAGACAATACTTTTTGTTTGACAAAATCCAAAGCAGCTTTTTTTTCTTCTTGGCTGATACTTTTTTTATCTTTAATTTCATTGTATAAGCCGGCATACGCTTTCCGAATTCTTAGTTCGGGTATGTTATAATTGGGAAGTGTTAGCGTCAAACTTCCATCCTTTTCGTTTAAATAAACAATAAAATCGGGAGCAACATAAGCTGCTTCGCGTAGAATATCATTCGAAATAACACCGGGCTTGGGGTCTAATTTGAGCAATACCAGAAAAGCAGCGTCCAATTCTTGTTGGGTACAATGCAATCGCTGCATGATTTTATCGTAATGTTTCTTCGTAAATTCGTTGAAATAATTTTCGACAATTTTTTTACAAAGTAAAACATCGGGAGTTTCTTCCATCCGATTTAATTGCAACAACAAACATTCTTGTAAGGATGAAGCGCCTACTCCGGCAGGATCGAGAGCATGAATAACTTCGGTAATTATTTGCTGAATATTTTCGACAGTGGTAACAATACGCATGTTGAAGAGCAAATCATTCACCATTTCTTTGGCAGACCTTTGTAAATAACCTGCTTCATCAATGTTGCCTACAATATATTCGGCAATTTTAAAATTTTCGGGCGAAAGCTTATACATTCGCAACTGAATAAGCAGATTTTCTTGAAAACTTTCGTGCGAAACATAAGGTATTTCTTTTTGATTATCCTCGGAATTATCTTTTCCGGCTGTTCCTCTATATCCGCTAAAATCCTCATAATTATCGTCATAAAAATATTCATCCAGATCTTGAACGGTATCGTAAGGGATTTCATCCCCTTCGGGGGTTGTACTGTCGTCTGAAAAATCATCGTTATTATCAAGTGTTTCTTGCTGCGAAGAATCGTCAAAATCGTCGGCTTCCAAAGCCGGATTTTCTTCCAATTCCTGTTTAATTCGTTGTTCCAACGATACCGTAGGTATCTGCAACAATTTCATCAGCAGAATTTGTCTGGGCGATAATTTTTGCGTTAATCTTAACTCTTGTTTTTGCGATAACATTACTTACATAAAACTTTAATAATTTATTTATCTATCAATCATATCTTTTACATCTAAGCCGAATTTTTCATCCATTTGTATACCTAACGTAGCTAAACGGTCTAATATTGTATTGTAAATTTCAGGAATTACGGGACGATGTACCCCCGTTATCGTAAGTTTGTGTTGGGCAATCATATCAACCGCAATAGCAGCCGGTAAAGCCACTGTTCGAGCAATGGAAGTATCTTCGTTCGGTATACCGAAATCCAATAAACGGGAAACAATCATTTCGCTTGTTCCATCGGGATATCGAGCTATAAAATTATGTTGCATTACACTCATATCACGTTCGTGCGATTGTTGCATCATTCTATCAATCATAGCATCGGAAGTAATTTCATACGCTGAATCCAAGGTTCGATTCATAGCGTTATCGGATAAAAAGCCTAAATATTCAATTGACTGAATAGCCGTAGCATGAACATCTATTTTTAAATAATCGGCAAGTTTTTGTTTTAAGTTTTGCGTATCTTTTACGTTAATTTTTGATGCAAGGTATTGCGAATATGTTAATCCGGTCATGTCTTCTTGAACGGGAAGCGTAAGTCCGAGATGTTTTAACGCATCCAAACTTTCGCACCAACCGTGATAGCGTAAAGTTCCTCTAAACATAGTTTTAGTTTCCGGAATTTTATATATATCAATATACGACAAGGAATCTCTGTTTGGATACGCATCTAATTTTTCCAAACCGGGAAAATCAATGGTAAACACATCTTTAAACAGATTTTCGGTGGGTGTTTCAATAATTTTACCCTGTTTTTTATACATGGCACTGTTATTTCCGGCAAGGACAACTCCTTTCGGGCTCCATGAAAATTTATATCTAAAGGGATTATCGTGTGAACTTTCCGGAGCCGGTAAAGCACCGCACAGCGAATAAAATTCTTCTACCTTACCTCCTTTATTATGAATATGATCGATAATACGCATAGCCGACATGTGATCTATGCCCGGGTCTAAACCCAATTCATTTAAAATTGTAATTCCATTTTTTTTAGCATCGACATCTAATGCTTGCATTTCGGGTTTAATGTAAGAGGCTGTTACTAAATGTTTTTTATACTCAATACACACCTTAGCTACAAGTGGATGATATATATATGGCAATAAACTAACCATGATATCATTGTTTTCAACCAAACGTTTTAGGTGTGATTGATCTTGAACATCAAACTTCACTAAATGAGCATTGGGATAAGAGCCAACCTCCTTTTGAGCTTTTGATAATTCGTTACCGGCAATTGTTACTTCGTAATTTTTATCCAATAAATATCGAATAATTGGCATGGAAACCATTCCGGCACCTAAAATACATACATTCTTCATATTCTTTATTTTATTCTATTAAGCTAATTATAAATACTTTAATAAATTATATTTTGATTTATAGTATATTTTTAAATCAATAACAAAAGTATTAAAATTCTCAATGAGAATAAAATAAAATTCTTTTGAAAAAAAATAAATGTTTTATAGAATCAAACGAAAAGAATGAATAAAAAAAATGTAGTCTATTATTTGGTTTTTGAATATTCTTTGATAATATTGATAATGACTTCGGTTGCTTTGACCATTGATTCGAGAACAACATATTCGTATTTGCCATGAAAATTATGACCGCCGGCAAAAATATTGGGGCAAGGCAATCCCATATAAGAAAGTCGAGCGCCATCTGTACCGCCGCGAATAGGAACTATCAAAGGTTCTACGCCGGAAGCCAGCATAGCATTTTTAGCTATTTCGACAACAAACATAACATCTTCTATCTTTTCTCTCATATTAAAATACTGATCTTTCAGCGTACATTCAACCGTATTTTCCCCATATTTTGTATTTAAGAAGTTGCAAATTTGTGTTATCAACTCTTTCTTTTGATTGAATTTATTTTTGTTATGGTCACGAATGATATAGTGCATCGAAGATTCTTCAACGGTACCTGATGATTTGATTAGTAAGAAAAAGCCTTCATAATCGATGGTTAATTCGGGTCTTTGCCCACATGGCAATAAAGAATGTAATTCCATGGCTATGAGTTGGGAATTAATCATTTTATTTTTTGAATATCCGGGGTGCAAATTTCGTCCTTGAATATGTATTTTAGCTTCGGCAGCATTAAAATTTTCATATTCCAATTCTCCAATTTTACCTCCGTCAATAGTATAGGCGTAATCGGCACCAAATTTAGCTACATCAAAATGATCAACGCCACAACCTATTTCTTCATCGGGTGTAAAGCCGATACAAACTTTTCCATGTTCAATTTCAGGATGTTGTAATAAAAAACGCATGGCTGTCATAATTTCAGCTATTCCTGCTTTATCATCGGCACCTAACAAGGTCGTTCCGTCGGTACAAATGATAGTTTTTCCCACATAATCCAATAGTTCGGGAAAGTCGTTTACGTTGAGATAAACATTATTGGCTGCATGAAGGGTTATATTGATACCCGTATAATTTTCAATAATTTGCGGATGTACGCATTTCCCATCGGCATCGGGAGCCGTATCAACATGAGCAATAAATCCGATAGCAGGAATAGGCTTTGTTGTATTAGCAGGAATACTTGCCATTACATACCCAAATTCATCCATCATGGCATTAGAAACGCCCATAGCTTTTAATTCTTCGACTAAAGTGGCGGAAAAATGTTTTTGTTTTTCGGTACTGGGAAAACTCTCCGATTCCGGATTTGATTGTGTATCAACTCCTATATATTTAATAAATGTATTTTTTAGTAAAGCTATATCAATCATAACGTATTATTTTTTTAATTTATTATCTTCAAAATATAAGGTAAATCTATTGTCATATATATGAGGGGTATCATGCCCTAACAAGCGAGACATTTTAAAAAATTTAGTAGAAATTTCCAAATATCCGGATATATTAAATAGAGCTGAGATGGCTGAATTTTTAGCAACATCGGAATAAGAATCTACGACTTGAATTTTAACTTTTTGCCCTAATCCGTTAAAATAAATACATATTTTTTTTCGGTTATCTGCAATTTTATCAAAGACATCCTTATGTAAATCGGTTATTATATTTCCATAATTATCAATGTATTTTACTCCAAATTCAACAACAATTCCTTTCTCGTCGGATTTACGAACTAAGGGTGTTTTGGTTTTAAGGATTTCAATTTTTTCAATCGAATACGGTTCTCCGATTTTTGAGAGAGGTATATTTTCGGATAAAGCAATTGCCGGTTTTAAAAGGAATGGGATGGCATCGAATGTTCTAATAGTATCAAAATCATTACATCGTGGAAGTTTAACTATTTCTTCAATATCATTTAGTTGTTTGCAAAGCAGGGAGAAAAAACCATTGTTAATACCCAGAAAATAATGCCCTTTATATTTTACTGCGAGGTAATCAACAAATGATAAAAGCTCGAATGAATGGTTTTTATGAGCTTGCATGTATTTTGATTCTTGATCGTTATTATAGTAATCAACATTAAAAACATGAACCGTTTCTTCAGGAAAGAAATGATAGGCTGAGGATAATAAAAAAACGCCCATTTCGATATTAAATGTATCTACATCGTGGGTAATATCCACGATGCTTGCATGAGGACATTGTTTTAATATCAAGGCTTTAAACATGGCCGCATAAGGAGTAGACAATCCCCAATCGCTTGTTAATGTTATGATTTTACTCATGAAATAAAGATAATTTATTTTCTAAGAATCCAACCATTTATTTTATTTTCTTTCAAAAAACGTTGTGCTTCTTCTTTTTCATAGGGACCTATTCCAACCATCCATAAGCCTGATTTGTTACCTTGCCCCAATTGCAACGCATTCGGATACTCATTTTGTTTTTGTTGAAGAAAGGTTTTTGCATTTTCTTCACTTTTAAAACTTCCTAAAACGATATAGGTATTTCCACTTGCTGCTACGGTATTTGTAGTAACCGTTACTTCTTCTATTGGAAAATTTTGGTTTTCTTCAACAGAATTTGTTTGGCTTGGTACTTTTTCAATATTTTCTTCTACAATTGCTTCATCGGCAGGAATTGTATCTTTTACAGGCTCTATGGCAAGCGTTTCTTTATCATTTGATGTAAACCTTTGACAGATTTCGGATACGGCTTTATCTTTAATAACAATAAATTCTTGCGTATATAAAGCGGCATAAATACCTATTCCCACAATAGCGACTAAAAAGACAATTAAAAATGCATACCATACAACAGCTCCTTTTCCTCTTCTTTTATTAGTTGATGGTGTGTGTTTTACTTCTTCCGTATTCACTACTTCCGTATCTTCTTTTTTGTTTACTGTGGAAGGAGGAAAAGTAAAATCATCTAATCCGTACGATTCGGGAGAAATATCGGTATCTAAAGAAGGGATGAATATTAAATTACCGATTGCATCTAACGAAAACGTTCCTAACGTCCCTAAAGAATACGTTTTTTCGGTCTTCATGGAGTTTTTTAAATCAAGTTCCCATTCTTTGATTTTATTAACCGCTTCGGATTTTGTAATATTTTGTTTTTCTGATAAATAACTAATAAATTCATCTGAATTTACTTTTTCGTCATGGGTAAAAACGGTATATTTACCGGGAGCCGTAAAAGTATGCAAAATTGGGTGAATATCAGCAGATTTGTACATTATTTCAAAAATGCCTAATCCATTAATGACTAATTTTGAATGTTGAAGCAAGTATGCTTTAATAATCTTATTCATTTTTAAATAGTTAAGTTATTAAAATAATTAGTTGCTATTTCTACATCGTTAGGCGTATCAATAGCAATTGTTGATTCGTATTGTGTG
>CAYZQG010000056.1:0-9411 GCA_964480685.1 uncultured Lentimicrobiaceae bacterium | reverse complement strand
GGATAGTATAGGAATGTTATCAACTTTAACTCATCTTATTTTAAGTCAGAATTATTTGCTGGTTTTACCCCCTGCTTTTAAATACCTTAAAAAATTAGAATATCTTGATATTTGGAGTAATTCAATCATTACATTTCCCGATGAAATGGCGGAATTAAAAGAAACACTTCGAATAGTAGATATGCGTGTAATATACATGAATGATGTTCGTAAAGAAGAATTACAAAAATTGTTACCCAAAACAACGTTTTATTTTTCACAATCATGTAATTGCAATTAAATCAAGAAAAAACTGAAAAATTCCGTAAAACTATAATCTTTAAAAATCAGCATAAAAATTTAAAACAAAATTATAAATATTATCATGAAAAAGTTATCGTTATTTTTAGGCATGTTATTATTACTAAATGTATCCGTAACAGTTGCCGATGAAGGAATGTGGTTGTTGATGCTGCTAAAGAATCAAAACCTCGAAGAAATGAAGAAAAAAGGCTTTAAATTAAGTGCCGAACAAATTTACGATGTGAATCAATCGTGTTTAAAAGATGCTATTATTGGATTAGGCAATGAAGGTTCCCCCTTCTTTCATTTTTGTACCGGTGAACTTGTTTCACCTCAAGGTCTTTTCTTTACCAATTATCATTGCGGACACGAAATGATACAATCGCATTCGAGTATTGAACACGATTATTTAACCGATGGGTTTTGGGCAAATTCAAAAGAGCAAGAACTACTTAATGAAGGAATAACCGCTTCGATATTAGTTCGTATGGAAGACGTTACGGAACAAGTGAAGAAAGTATTAAATCCGGAGATGTCGGAAGAAAAAAGAGCCGAAGCCATAGAAAAAATAGCTAAGAAAATTGCTAATAAAGCCATTGAAGGCACTAAATATCATGCATACGTTGCGGATGTTTTTAACAGCAATCAATTTTTCTTATTTGTATATGTAATCTATGAAGATGTTCGTTTGGTAGGAGCTCCTCCTGCAAGTTTAGGCAAATTTGGAGGTGATACAGATAACTGGATGTGGCCCCGACATACGGCAGATTTTTCCATGTTCCGTATTTATACCGCTCCCGACGGTTCTCCGGCTCCTTATTCTAAGAATAATATTCCGTTTAAACCCAAATATTTTTTACCGGTAAGCATTAAAGGCGTGAAAGAAGATGATTTTACCATGATAATGGGGTTTCCAGGAACTACCAACCGCTACATTACTTCCTATGGATTAGAAGAAATGATGAATGTTACCAATACCTTACGATATAATTTAAGAGATATTAAAATCAATATCTTAAGAAAAGAAATGGCTTCCGATCCTAAAATCGAAATCCAATATTCATCCAAATATGCCACTTGTTCCAACTATTGGAAATATTCCTACGAACAAAATAAAGCTTTACATGCGTTAAAAACCATGGATGTTAAACATGAAATTGAGAAACAATACCTGCAATGGGCTCAAGGACAAGACCCGAAATATGCACGTGTATTAACAAAATTAGAACAGGCATACAAAGATAGAAGACCTTATGAGATTGCTAAGGCTTATTTAGGAGAAGGGCTTTTTGAAGGAACAGAAGTCCCGCTTTTTGCCCTTAGGTGTTCGGGCATGTTGGATGTTCTTCAATCGAAAAACAAAGAGAATATTAATGATTTAATTAAGATATTAAAGAAAGAAGGAGATGAATTTTATAAAGATTTTAATCCTGCAACCGAACAAAAATTAATCGCAGCTATGTTTGAATTTACGTATAAAAACATGGATCCAATGTATTTGCCTTCTTGCTTTTCCGATATTAAGAAACATTTTAAAGGCGATTTTAATACATTCGCCGAAAAAATGATTTCCAAATCCATATTTGGTTCTCAAGAAAAATTCAACGCATTTTTACAGCACCCAAGTTATAATTCTTTAAAAAATGATTTGGCATTGAAAGTGGTAATTAGCATGTTTGCCAAATATAATGAATTAAATGAATTGATAAAAAAATCGGATGATGCTATTTCGGAAGGTAATCGTTTGTTTGTAGAAGGTATTTTGGCAATTAACAAAGATAAAGTGTTGAGCCCCGATGCCAATTCAAGCATTCGTTTAACGTATGGGAATGTACATGCTTATTATCCCCGCAATGCCGTATTTTATAATTATTATACAACCTTGGATGGAGTTATTCAAAAAGAAGACCCAGATAATAGCGAATTTATTGTTCCTCAACGCTTAAAAGATTTATATAAAACCAAAGATTACGGTCAATATGCCAACGAAAAAGGCGAATTGGTTACCTGTTTTATTACCAATAACGATATTACCGGCGGAAATTCCGGTTCACCGGTAATTAACGGAAATGGTGAATTAATAGGTTTAGCTTTCGATGGCAACAGCGAAGCCATGTCGGGTGATATTGATTTTGAAGAAAATCTGCAACGATGTATTAATTTGGATGTACGTTATGCCTTGTTTATCATTGATAAATATGCAGGGGCAAGCAATTTGATAAAAGAAATGACCATTGTAAAATAAAATATTTAAACTTTGAAATTCAAAATAATATAAAAATAAAATTAAATAATTTATCATGAGAAAGTTATCGCTATTTTTAGGCATGTTGTTATTAATCAATGTATCCGTAACAGTTGCCGATGAAGGAATGTGGTTGTTGATGCTGCTAAAGAATCAAAACCTCGAAGAGATGAAGAAAAAAGGCTTTAAATTAAGTGCCGAACAAATTTACGACGTCAATCAATCGTGTTTAAAAGATGCCGTTATCGGTTTAGGCAATGCCGGCAGACCTTTTTCACATTTCTGTACCGGAGAAATTGTTTCGCCCGAAGGATTGTTTTTCACCAATCATCATTGTGGATATGGCATGCTTCAATCGCATTCAAGCATTGAACACGATTATTTGACCAATGGATTCTGGGCATATTCCAAAGACCAGGAGCTGCCCAATAACGGCATTACGGCTTCTATTTTAGTGCGTATGGAAGATGTAAGCGCACAAGTTAAAGCTGTTCTGACGCAGGATATGGATGAAGAAAAACGCAATGAAGCCATAAAAAAAATAGCGAAAGAAATTTCCGATAAAGCTACCGATGGCACCAAATACAATGCCTACGTTGCCGATGTTTTTAACAGCAATCAATTCTTTTTATTTGTGTATGTGATATATAAAGATGTACGTTTGGTAGGAGCACCGCCTTCATCGATGGGTAAATTCGGTGGAGATACCGATAACTGGATGTGGCCCCGACATACGGCAGATTTTTCCATGTTCCGTATTTATACTGCTCCCGACGGTTCTCCGGCTGATTATGCCAAAGATAATGTTCCTTTTAAGCCCAAACATTTTCTACCGGTTAGCATCAAAGGGGTGAAAGAAAATGATTTTGCGATGATTATGGGTTTTCCCGGTACCACCAATCGCTATGTTACTTCGTATGGATTACAAGAAGTTATGGATGTTACCAATAAATTACGGTATGAAATCCGTTCTGTTAAAATTGATGTTTTACGTAAAGAAATGGCTTCCGATCCGAAAATTAGGATTCAATATGCTTCCAAATACGCAAGTTGCTCCAACTATTGGAAATATTCAAACGAACAAAACAAAGCATTGAAAGCATTAAATACCATGGATGTGAAGCGTGAAATTGAAAAACAATACCTGCAATGGACTCAAGGGAAAGACCCTAGCTATGCAAATTCGCTTACTGTTTTGGAAAAAGGCTATTCCGCTCGAAAATCCTATGTAACTGCTCGTATGTATCTTGCAGAAGGTTTGTTAGGTTCTGAATTACCCGGTTTTGCCGTTCAATGTTCCGGATTAATACGGCTTTTAGATTCGGGTTCTCAAGAACAAATCAAGGAATATATCGAAAAAATGAAAACCAATGCGACCAATTTCTATAAAAATTTCAATCCTGCAACCGAACAAAAACTCCTTGCTGCTTTGTTTGATTACACCTACAAAAATATGGATCCGAAGTTTTATCCTGATTTTCTACCTGTTGTATATAATAAATATAAAGGTGATTTTAATAAATATGCTGAAACATTGATTAATAAATCAATATTTGCTTCCCAAGAAAAATTTCTTGCTTTTCTCGAAAAGCCCAATCTCAAGGTATTGAAATCCGATTTAGTAATGATAGCAGGATTGAGTATTTATAACAAATACTTGTCAATCAATTTAAAAACTCAAGAATTTTCAAAAGTAATTATACCTGCCAATCGTTTGTTTGTAGAAGGTTTGCTTGCTATGAACCAAGCTAAAGCCATGGCTCCCGATGCTAATTCTACTATCCGATTAACCTACGGGAATGTACGTTCTTATTTTCCGCGTGATGCCGTCTTTTACGACTATTACACTACATTAGAAGGTGTTATACAGAAAGAAGATACAAGTAATACTGAATTTATTGTACCGCAACGCTTAAAAGATTTATATAAAACCAAAGATTACGGTCCATATGCCAACGAAAAAGGCGAATTGGTTACCTGTTTTATTACCAATAACGATATTACCGGCGGAAATTCCGGTTCACCGGTAATTAACGGAAATGGTGAATTAATAGGTTTAGCTTTCGATGGCAACAGCGAAGCCATGTCGGGTGATATTGATTTTGAAGAAAATCTGCAACGATGTATTAATTTGGATGTACGTTATGCCTTGTTTATCATTGATAAATATGCCGGTGCAACGAATTTAATCAAAGAGATGACGATTGTGAAATAATATTTTCACCTGAAGATTTTAAACGTCGGACAATTTTGTTTGGCGTTTTTTTTTTGGCAGATAATTTAGTTTGACCTTCTTTTTTTGATACTTTTGCAAATAAATAAAATACCATGGAGCGAATTCTACATTATTTTCCCGAAATCACAGCACAACAGCAACAGCAGTTTGAAAAGTTGTTGCCTTTATATACGCAATGGAACGAACGTATTAATGTTATTTCTCGAAAGGACATACAAAATCTTTATAGTCATCATGTATTGCATTCGTTGTGTATTGCAAAGTTAATTTCTTTTGAAGCAGGCACTTCTGTGCTTGATGTAGGTACCGGAGGCGGATTTCCCGGCATTCCATTGGCTATTATGTTTCCCGATGTAACGTTTCACTTGGTTGATTCTGTAGGTAAAAAAATTAAAGTGGTGGAAGCAGTTGCAAACGAATTAAATTTAAACAATGTGAGCTATGCCCACGCAAGGGTTGAAGAATTAAAATCGAATTATGATTTTATTGTTAGTCGCGCGCTTACTTCTTTGCCTGTTTTGCAACAATGGATAAAAAACAAGTTTCATAAAAAATCGTTCAATAGCTTAAAAAACGGATTGATTTATTTAAAGGGGGGAGAGATGAGCGAAGAATTGGCTGCTTTATATCCCCAAAAAATCAATATCTATTCGCTTGATATGTGGTTTACGGAAACGTTTTTTAATGAGAAATGTATAATTTATTTGCCTGCCAACGAAAAGGTTTGATTCTACACTTGCTTTTCTTTTTCTTTTAGTTTTTTGTATAGCTTTTTATGTTGATTAAACCATAAAAATGCCAAAATAAAACCTAAAATAAAACCTGATAGAAATGTAATTAGCATTTCACTTACCTTCATTACCAATATTCCGTTTTCAAAACAATTTATAATAGCTGTGATAACAAAATATATACAAGCAAACAGGCTCATATTGGCGGCTATCCATTTCCATTTTCTATGATTGATTCTTTCAAAATAAATGATTTTTTGATTTTCGTCTTGTGTTAGCATAATTTTTATAGATTTATAAAAAAAGAGAGTGTTTTTTTTGAACACTCTCTTAATAAAATTTGAAAACAAACTATTTCAATGCATCTTTAAAAGCTGCATTTTCTTTAAAATTTCTAAATTCCATATCTTTCAAAGCTTGAGCTTTATAATCGGGGGTTAATTCACAAGCTTTCGATAAGTTTTTGTATAATATATTGGCGTCATTGGTGCGGGCACCAATAATAGCTAATAAATAATAATCTCTTGCTGCTTTTTGTTGTATGCAGTCTATTGTTGCTTTAGCAGCGGTGTAATCTTTAGAGAGTATTTGATTTAAGGCAACGTTATAATCACATTTTACGGCACTGAAAGCCTTTGTAGCGGAAGAATAATCGCCTGTTTTCATATTGATAATACCTAAATTATAATTTTGGTTATATCCGGCTTTTTGTGAAGATTCAAAAGCTTCTTTAGCTTTGCTGATTTCGCCTTTTAATAAAGCAATTGTTCCGAGATTGTTTAATATTTCGCTGTTGTTAGGATTTAATGAATTGGCTTTTTCTAATAAAGTCAACGCTTCATCTAAGTTCCCTTGCGAAGCTTTAATACATGCTAAGTCGTTATATCCTCGATAATTATTAGGATAAATTTGAGTTGCTTTGGTAAAAATGTCGGCTTTAGTTGTCCAATCGTTGGTTAAAGTAGCAGCGTATAAAAGTTCATCATTCGATAATGAATCGGCTTTATTGGCAGCTAATTGTGCTATTTGTTCATCGGTTTTTTTATTTTCTAAGGTATTAACTTTAATAATAGCACGACGTAAACTCGGTAAAATATCGGCATCAATTTCGTTATAAATGGCAATCATATTGCGAATTTGCTGTTCGCGTTGATCCATATCACTTTGTGATTTAATAACATTGATAATTTGACTTTTATCTTTGATAGAGGAATTATTAAGAGCTTCAACAAAGCCGTCCCAATCTTCGCCGTTATCTTTTAATTCAAATTTGATATCTTTCATTAAATCGGCAACTTTTACTTTATCTTTTTTAGCTTTTTCTTTGATAGCTTTATTGTATTCGGCTTCAAACCATTTTTTGCCGGTAGCCGAACGATTACTCGATAAGTCTTGATTACGTTTTAATTCACCTTCGGGAGATGCCCAACCAAGTATTTCAACCGAAAGAATGTTTGGGGAAGTAGAAATAAATGAAATGAAATCTTTTAATGCTTGTTTGTTTTCTTCTTTTTTATTGAATGGAAGATTCCAATTTAAAACATCTTTATTTACTTCAAAATAAATAACTCCTGTTTTGGTAATTGTTTTCGGACCTGTGTAATTATGATTGGATAAAATGAAATAAGAGCCGTTGATAGCTTGATCCTGATACGTTAATTTAGGTTCAATAGCAATTCTTTCAGAGGTGTTAATGGTGCCATCGGCAAGCTTAATTACATTGAAAGGAGCAGATTTTTTGCTTAATTTAGCTTCAGGCATAAGTACCAATTCGCAGTTTTGATATTCCGGTTTATATTCAATCGTTTGATTGTATGTAAATTTTCCACCGGATTTATATCCAATAACTTGATTTCCACCGGCTACTTTTTCACCTTCCAAATTGATCGCAGGAAGTTTAACGGTTTCGCCTGCTGATGTTTTAATCATAGGCACTAAGGTTAACGTAGCTTTTTTGTTGAAATATTTTTTTGGGAAATCACCCTGAATTTCCATGGTCATTTTTCCTCCGTGTGTTTCAAGAGGATTGGGTGTTGCTGCGTAAGTAACAGTAGCTTGTTTTTTAACCATTTTTTTCAGTCCGCAATTGGTAAAAACTAACATAATACAACTGAGCAATACAACTGAAATAATTTTAAACGTTTTCATATAAGATATATATTTAATTAATTATAGATTTATTTTTTTTGTTCATAGACATGCTTAGGATAAGAGATATCGTCTTTAACCACAAAACTTTGAGGATACATTTCGGCTATTGATTGTTGAAAACCCCGTGCATCGGAACGGGTTCTGAAATCCCCTACACGTACCCTGAAATTCGGTTCTTTAAATATAATATAGGTACTTACTTTCGGATACCGAGAAGCAAATTCATTGCGTACATTCAGGGCTTGTTGTCGAGAATTGTTTCCGGAATCGAAAAATATCTGTACCCGATACCCTTTTTGTTTTCCTTCTAAGGTTTTATTGGAAGAAATATGCTTATCCATTAATGTATTTATCCCCGATTGAGGGATAACCTCAACTTGAGATTTTACGGGGATAGTTCCGTAAATCATTATTAATAAAGTAAGTACATTAATCAAAAAATGCCTCATGGATGCTTTTTATATTGATATTTTTTAAGTCTGCTAAAATACAAAAAATAATCTTAATAAATAGCAATATTAATGTTTTTTTTAAATAAATCTTTAATCTATTGGAAGATTGGTGTTTATAAAAAATATAAGTATTTTTAATATAAAATTACTTTTTTTCAATAAAATTCTTTCGATTTTATATATTTTTGATATTTTTGCATCCAAAATATTCTATTTTATATTGAGATGAAATTGAAAATTCGACTTATTAAATTTATATTGAAAAAAACCGGGTTTCATATTGATTATACGGTGCCTGCCGAAGCTCATCATAGTGTCGTTGCTTTTGCTCCCCATACCAGTTTTTGGGATTTTATTGTTGGAAAAATGGTCTTTGTTGCCATGGACATGGATATAAAATTCTTGATAAAAAAAGATTATTTTATATTTCCTTTTAATAAAATACTAATTAAATGGGGTGGGATTCCCGTTGACCGAAATCGTGTGCGTATGCTGCCTGTGGATGTGGGAAATATTATTAAATCATCGGATAAAATGGCCGTGCTAATTGCTCCGGAAGGTACTAGAAAACTTGTAAAAAGTTGGAAAAGAGGATTCTATTTCATTGCCGAATATGCCCAAGTCCCTATCTTTTTAGGTTATTTAGATTGGAATACAAAAAAAGGCGGAATTGGTCCTTGTGTTTATCCTACCGGTGATTATGACAATGATTTAAAGATTATTCAAGATTTCTATCGTGGGATGAAAGGCAAACATCCCGAAAAATTTAATTTATAATTAATGAAAAAAATCTTTCGTGTTGTCTATAATACTTTCATAAAAGGATTGGCATTTGTTTTTATCTTTTTGATTAAAATGTATCAATGGACAATTTCTCCCTTATTTCCTGCTTCTTGTCGGTTTACACCCACTTGCTCTGTATATGGTTTGCAAGCTATAAAAAAATACGGTCCCTTTAAAGGCGGATGGTTGACTTTAAAGCGTATTTTATCTTGTCATCCGTGGGGTAGAAGCGGGTATGACCCTGTTCCTTGATGCTGTTTTTGTATAAAAAAATCAACAAATTTCCTGTGTTTCATTCCAAAAATATTGACTTTTACCCTTCATATAATGAAGATATTTACGTATAAACAAGTGTTTTTTTGTGTTAAAAAATAGAATATCAATAAAATAACATCTTTGATATTTTTTTTCTTTTCCTATTGACAACAAATGATTTTTTTTTTACTTTTGCATTGCTTTTTTGAACATGACCAATGGTGTAATGGTAGCACTGCAGTTTTTGGTACTGCCTGTCTAGGTTCGAATCCTGGT
>CAYZQG010000055.1:0-9674 GCA_964480685.1 uncultured Lentimicrobiaceae bacterium | reverse complement strand
TTTACACTAAAGGAAGATTGAAGGGGAGAAAATTGATATAGTTTGTTAATAACTACACTGGTTACGGCATCTCGTTTCAACTCTAATACAATACGGATTTGCTTTTTAGATTCATCTCTTATTTCGGCAATGCCTTCAATTTTACCTTCCTTTACAAGATCCGCAATTTTTCGTACCATTTCAGATTTATTAACCTGATAGGGAATATTTTGAATAATTATTCTTTCTTTTCCATGTGAATGTTCTTCGATTTCGGTTATAACATCACCTCGCATCATAATGCGTCCTCTTCCGGTATGGAAAGCATCTCGCACACCATCATAGCCGTAAATAGTACATCCGGTAGGAAAATCAGGAGCTTTAATATAATCCATTAAGCCGTCAATAGTAATATCTCTATTTTCGATATAAGCAATTATCCCATCAACAACTTCATTGAGGTTGTGTGGCGGCATATTGGTAGCCATTCCAACGGCGATACCCGACGATCCGTTTAACAACAGATTGGGTATTTTTGCCGGTAAAACAGTCGGTTCTTCTAAAGAATCATCAAAATTTAATTTAAATTCTACTGTTTCTTTATCAATATCCACCAACATTTCTTCGGCAATTTTTTTCATGCGTGCTTCGGTATAACGCATAGCGGCAGGTCCATCTCCGTCTATAGAGCCAAAGTTTCCCTGTCCATCCACTAAGGGATACCGTAACGACCAATCTTGTGCCATACGAACCATTGCATCATACACAGCCGTATCGCCGTGAGGGTGATATTTCCCTAATACTTCCCCGACAATTCTAGCCGATTTCTTTGTTGGACTGCTTGATAAAATTTTTGTATCCCACATAGCATACATAATGCGTCTATGCACCGGTTTAAATCCATCTCTTACATCCGGTAAAGCTCGTGATACGATTACCGACATTGAATAATCAATATAAGCGGCTTTCATTTGCTTTTCTATATTTACCGGAACAATTCTTTCTCTTGTCTGCATCTTTTCTTAATATACTAATTTCTTAATTTCCAATTAAATAGAATATCTCCTACGTATTTACGAAAGTAAACAAAAAAATAATATAAAATGCTTAAATATCTATCTTTTTTTAATTTGTTTTCAACAATAAAACGAGGATAACCTGCTTGATAAAAAATAAAAAAAGAGGTAAAAAATACCTCTTTTCATACTTTATGAGTTTAACTTTTATTCGGGATGAATAGCTTCTACCGGGCAAACGTCTGCGCAAGCACCGCAATCTATACATTCATCCGGATTGATAGAATACACATCACCTTCAGCGATAGCACCTACCGGACATTCACTCATACATGTTCCACATGCCGAACACAATTCTGGATCAATTTTATATGCCATGATTTTAATATTTAAGGTTAAAATTATTCGTGTGCAAAATTAGTAAGTTTATCAATACCAAAAGCTGTTTTTCTTTTTTTTTTCAAAAAAACATCAAAAAAAGACTAATAATTTTCAGCTTTAATTTCAAAAAATGAGAGTGGGTGCTCACATGATGGGCACATATCCAATGCTTTACATCCTATATGCACATAACCGCAATTACGACAAACCCAACGTACCGGTTCCGGTTTTTCAAAAACTCTTTTGGCTTGAATATTTTCCAACAAACGACGATATCGTTCTTCGTGCATGGTTTCGGCTTTGGCAATAACTCTGAATTTGGCAGCAATTTTAGAAAAACCTTCTTGTTCGGCTACATTGGCAAAGGCAGGATATAGGTCTGTCCATTCTTCTTTTTCACCATCAGCGGATGCCAACAGATTTTCTTCGGTAGTACCGATAATTCCGGCAGGATACATAGCGGTTATTTCAACCATACCTCCTTCTAAAAATTTAAAAAATTGTTTAGCATGTTGTTCTTCTTGCGATGCTGTTTCCATAAAAATGGAGGCAATTTGTTCATATCCTTCATTTTTGGCAACCTTTGCAAAAAACGTATATCGGTTTTTGGCTTGAGATTCGCCCGCAAACGCTGCTAATAAATGCTTCTCTGTCTGGGTGTTTTTAATACTTTTACTCATAATTATACATATTTATTTTAATTTTTATTTATCGTTTTTTATTTTATAACACTTTTTATTCTTTCTTGTTCAACATTTAAACTTAAAAGAAAAAGAAGTTAATAAAATTATTATAAAACCGACCATCTACATTAAAATAATTTTTACCTTTGCTAATCACAAAAAAAAGATTTAATATGTTTAATACAGAAAGAATTACGGAATTAAAAAACCAAGCCACCCAATCAAGAAGAGACATATTACGGATGGTACATAGTGCTCAATCGGGTCATCCGGGAGGTTCATTGGGTTGTATTGATTATATGACAGCTTTATTTGCGGAAATCATGAATCGCAAACCCAATGAATTCCAAAAAGAAGGTAAAAATCAGGATATGTTTTTTTTATCGAACGGTCATATCACTCCTTCCCTTTACAGTGCTTTAGCTCGTTCGGGTTATTTCGACATTAAAGAGTTAGGAACCTTTCGCAAATTAGGATCCCGTTTGCAAGGTCATCCTTCTATTCACGACAATTTACCGGGGATTCATGTCGCTTCCGGTTCACTGGGGCAAGGCGTTTCCGTTGCTATCGGTGCTGCCGAAGCGAAAAAATTGAACCATGATTCTCATCTTGTTTACGTGCTTGCCGGCGATGGCGAATTGCAAGAAGGTCAAAATTGGGAAGCATTTATGTATGCCGCTGCTAAAAAAGTAGACAATCTCATTGTAACCATTGATTATAATCAAAAACAAATTGACGGGTCGATTAATGATGTTGTAGATTTGGGTGATTTAAAAGCTAAATTCATAGCTTTCGGATGGCATGTTTTAGAAGGAAACGGCAATAACATGGATGAATTACTTACGATTCTTCTCCAAGCCAAAGCCAATTGTGGGAAAGGGATACCTATTGTTTTTCTGATGCATACTGAAATGGGTTACGGTGTTGATTTTATGATGGGAACACATAAATGGCACGGAACACCACCTAACGATGAGCAATTTGCAACGGCAATGGCTCAAATAAAAGAAACACTCGTTGATTACTAATTCTCAAAACACCAACTATTTTTTGCATGATGCCGTTCTGCCTTTTTGTCAGCAATGAATTGTTTGGCAAATAATTTGCCTGCCATGATGCAAAACCGATTAAGATATGGAAGATAATACCAAAAATAAAGAAGAAGACATTATTGATAATACGTCACATGCCGAAACCCCTTCTCCGGAAACTGCTCCGATAACCGATATAGTAACTGACGAGCCGGAAGAAAAACCGAAGAAATCGGGTATGTTCGCAAAAAAAGATAAGAAAACTCAAGCGTTGGAAGAATTAAAAACTGCCAATGAAAAACTCTTAACCGAAAAAGCAGAAATCCATGATAAATTTTTACGTTTATATTCTGAATTCGACAATTATCGCAAACGAACTCAAAAAGAAAAACTTGATATCATAAAAACTGCTTCGGAAAGTTTAATTATTCAATTACTTCCCGTTGTTGATGATATGGAAAGAGCAATTGCTTTCAATGAAAAAGCCGAAAATTGTGATGCTTCACTAACAGAAGGTTTTATTCTTATACTTCAAAAGATTAAAACCATCTTAAAACAAAAAGGTGTGGAAGAAATTTCTACTAAAGATCAAGTTTTCAATACCGATTTTCATGAAGCCGTTACCACCGTACCTGCCGATAAAGAAGAACATAAAGGAAAAATATTAGAAGAAATACAAAAAGGCTACACTTTGAACGACAAAGTAATACGTTATGCTAAGGTAGTAATTTATCAATAATTCAATAAACATGGCAAAAAGAGATTATTATGAGGTTTTAGGTGTAGATAAAAATGCAAACGAACAAGAAATAAAAAAAGCATATCGTCAGAAAGCTATTCAATATCATCCCGACAAGAATCCCGATAACAAAGAAGCGGAAGAAAAATTCAAAGAAGCTGCCGAAGCTTACGAAGTATTAAGCAATGCTGAAAAACGTCAACGATATGATCAATTTGGTCATGCAGGCGTCGGAGGAGCGAGTAGTTCTCAAGGATTTGGTGGTGGTATGAATATGGATGATATTTTCAGTCGTTTCGGTAGCATATTTGAAGATTTCGGATTTGGAGGTTTCGGCGGTGGAAGTCGCTCCTATTCATCACGCTCAAAAGGAGTTCAACGAGGAAGTAACCTCCGCATTAAAGTTAAACTTACGCTTGAAGAAATTGCTAAAGGGGTAGAAAAAAATATTAAAGTTCAAAAATATATCGGTTGTAAAGCTTGTGGAAGTACGGGAGCTAAATCATCGGATGCTGTTAAAACTTGTCCGAGTTGTCATGGAAGCGGCTATACGGTACGGGTACAACAATCGATTTTCGGAGCCATGCAAATGCAATCAGAATGCAACCAATGTCATGGTTCAGGAAAGATAATAACCGATAAATGTCCCCAATGTGCAGGAAACGGTATTGTAAAAGGTGAAGAAGTAATCAATATAAAAATCCCTGCCGGTGTGGGCAACGGCATGCAACTCAGTGTCAATGGAAAAGGAAACGCTGCGCCAAACCATGGTATCAACGGAGATCTTTTTGTTTTAATTGAAGAACTTACGCACGATTTGTTTGAACGCGACGGAAACAATCTTTATCTCGAATATTATATTAGTTTTCCACAAGCTGTTTTAGGTACCAGCATTGACATTCCTACCATTGATGGAAAAGCTCGATTGAAAATTGCTCCCGGCACTCAATCAGGAACTTTACTTCGATTACACGGAAAAGGATTGCCCGAATTACAAAGTTATCAAAAAGGTGATTTGATTGTAAACATTAATGTTTGGGTACCGAAGACACTCACAAAAGAGGAAAAACAAACTATTGAAAACTATATGAATGCAGAAAATTTTCAACCTAAGGCTCAAAAACAATCCAGCTTCTTTAAAAGAGTTAAACAATTTTTCGAATAACACTTATAAATAATACTTTTCCTTTTGTATAATATCACTAACCACATCGGGGACTAATCCTTTTAATGACATCCCCATTTTGATTTTTCCCCGAATATCGGATGCCGAAATATTAATATTGGGTGCTGTTGTTTGAATACTATTTTTAGAAATTATCAATAATTCAATATCATTTCTCGGATATAAATAAATAATGTTTTCGTCTAAAATTTCTTGGTAATTTTTCCATTTATCAATCGCTAACATGGCATCGTTTCCCATGATTATAGAAAAATTTATTTCCGAATGTTTTTCTTTTAACTTTCTTAATGTCAAATAAGTATAAGATGGTTTCGGCATTTTAAGTTCAACTGTCGATACGTTCATATAGTCAAAAGGAGCCAGTGCTTCTTCCAACATTTTTAAACGTTGCAATTCGGGAAGTATTTCATTTTCTTCCTTTAATGGATTCCAAGGCGAAAGCACAAACCATATTTCATCAAACGGATAATGTGTCTGCATATATTCAGCAATACATAAATGCCCGTTATGCACGGGATTAAAGGACCCAAAGTAAAGTCCTATTTGCTGCTTATTTTTTTTCATTTTTATTATCCACAAAAATAAAATCGATTTGCTTCTTCGCTAAGTCCACTTTCCTTACTATTACATGAACATCATCGCCCAAACGAATTATTTTGCCGGTATGCTGTCCTATATATCGGTAATTATCTTCATCTAAATAGTAAAAATCATCGGTTAAAGTCTTTACTGAAACCATACCTTCGCACTTACTTTCTTTCAATTCAACCCATATACCCCATTTGCTTACCCCTGAGATTAAACCGTCGAATTGCTGTCCGATTTTATCGGAAAGATATTCGGCTTGTTTGTATTTAGTCGAATTGCGTTCAGCTTCGGTCGCTCGTTGTTCCATCTCAGTTGAGTGTTTACATTTTACCGCTAATTCTTCTTTATTAACCGAAGGTTTTCCGGCTAAATAACGTTCCAATAAGCGATGCACCATTAAATCGGGATAACGCCGAATGGGCGATGTAAAGTGGGTGTAATATTTAAACGCCAATCCGTAATGTCCAATATTTTCGGTTGAATAAACCGCCCGTTGCATAGTACGAATAGCCAATTGCTCAATGAGTTTTTGTTCTCCTTTGCCTTCGATGGTTAAAAATAAATTATTAATAGATTCGGCTAAATGTTTACGCGAATTCAATTGTAAAGTATATCCTAATTTTTGAATAAAATCGTTAAATTTACCGATTTTTTCTTCCAAAGGTTGGTCGTGAACTCTATATACAAAGGATTTAGCTTCATTATTTTGCGATACTTTACCGATAAATTCGGCTACTTTACGGTTTGCCAACAACATAAAATCTTCGATAAGTTGGTTTGAGTCTTTATTTTCCTTGACATAGACGCCAATCGGTCGTGATTCTTCATTTAAAATAAACTTTACTTCTTCGGAATGGAAATTGATGGATCCTTTTTCAAAACGATCTTTTCGTAAAGCTTTGGCAATAGTATCTAAAGTCAGTATTTCGTCCACATATTCACCTTTTTTAGTTTCAATAATTTGCTGAACTTCTTCATAATTAAAGCGGCGATTGGAATTAATTACCGTTCTTCCAAACCATTGTTTGTGTACTTTTCCTTGTATATCCAGTACAAAAACGGCAGAAAAGCAAAGTTTGTCTTCGTGGGGTGATAACGAACAAATTCCGTTCGATAATTTTTCGGGCAACATAGGGATGGTTCTGTCAACCAAATAAACGGACGTAGCTCGATTATAGGCTTCTTCTTCAATTAATGTATTGGGTTTAACATAGTATGACACATCGGCAATATGAATACCGATTTCATACATACCCTCGTCAAGTTTTTTATAAGAAAGAGCATCATCAAAGTCTTTGGCATCGGCCGGATCGATGGTAAGAGTAAAAGTTTGACGAAAATCTCTTCGACTCAGTAATTCTTTTTCGGGAATTTGTACCGGAATTTGAGCAGCTTCTTTTTCCACTTCTTCCGAAAACGTATTGTAAAAGGTTTGGTCAATTAAAATGGAGAGCATTTCCACTTCGTTGTCGCCTGGAAAACCCAACACTTGTACTACTTCTCCAAAAGGATTGCGAGCATTTTCATGCCATTCAGTCAATTGAATAACAACTTTTTGACCATTTTTAGCATTGTGTAACGATTCATTGGGAATCAACACATCCATCGGCATACTGATATCGTCGGGAATGAAAAACGAAATATTTTTCGATATTTTAATGGTCCCGACAAAATTGGTTTTATAACGTTCTAAAATTTCTATTACTCGTCCTTCGGGACGTTTCCCTCTACGAGCAGGAAACAAATGTACTTTTACCAAATCTCCGTTTAAAGCATGTGCCGTATTGTTTGCAGCAATAAAAACATCTTCCAATTCTACGCTGTCCACAATTAAATACGCTTTACCGGTCTGTTTCATACTCAACTTGCCGGTAATAATGTTCGATGAATCGGCTTCCAAATGAATGGAATTCATTTTGTATTTTCCGCGATTACCTCTTACTAAAATGTTGGCAGCAAGTAATTGCTCAATTGTTTTGGCAATCAACACTCTTTCGTCTTTGCCATATACATCCAACTTCGAAGCTATTTGTTTGTAATTAAAATATTGATAGGGAAATTTAGTGAAAATCTCAATGATTCTCGCACCGTATATATTGTTGACCGATTCTTTTTTGTGATTTTTCCTCGACATGTTTCTTATTTAATTTATTTAACTTAACGACAAGAGAAGGAAAATGTTTTATAAAAACAACAAAAAAACCGGTAAAAATAAAGATTTATAAGTTTAAAAGACATAAAGGAATTGTTTATGATGTTCCGTTTTTCTTAACCATTTCATTATCAATTAATGGAAAAAAATTCAGAAAGCATTGTCCTAACTGTAATAACATTGTTGATATCAAAGATAATAAATTTTAATAATACTATCTTTTTATTTTTCAAACAGTTCCAATCTTTCTAAAACTATTCCAAAACCGTAATCGGGTTTACATCCGTAGAGCCCTTTCGAAGTAGGATAATATACCGAAACAGGTGTATCGAAAATAATGTTTTTCCCAAAAACGCGAAGCTGATTATCTAAAATTGTTACTCCTAAAACATCGGTTTGAGAAGTATTTGAAATTTTATAAAAAAATCGGTAATACAAGTCTTTATAAGGATTGTAAATCAATTGATCATAAATTCTTGTATGTGAAAAAATCCATGAGGCAATATTCGGATCTTCATAATTATTCGGTGTAGAAGTAGGGTTTTTATATTCGGGCAAAGGCATATATCCATCTTCACAAATGTTCAATGTATCTATTTTATTTAAAGAAACATTATATACATAGGTTAACGGAATTATCGAAAAACCTACCACATATTTATCTCCATTAAAAGTTGTGATAGGATTAAAGAGATTGGGAACTATACTGGAATATTTAAAAATATTCATCACCGGATATTCCATTGGAAATTTGTTTACTACACCTGTTTCGGGAAAAACTTCGGCAACCAATTGACCGGTATAACACTGTTTCCGTTTTTCGAGATACTCTCCAATATAGAACAATGTAAAGGTTAAACTGCGGCGTTGGGAGTTCCATACACTTTGTGGATGTCCAAGTAGTAATAAACTGTAGTTTGAATCATTATTATAGCTTATTTGTCGCAGAATTTTTCCGTTTTTCAAATCTATTATTGAAATTTTTTCATTGGTTACTGAGAGTACGGTATCTGACGAAATAAAAACAAGTGAACTAAACGATATCGATTTATTCCTGAAAGCATCCAATATTTCGTTGGAAAATTGCACCTCTTTATAGGGTTTAAACGTCCCATCTTTTTCTTTATAAAAATGAATCCCATCGGTTATCATACTTGAATTTATCCAATAAAAAAATATTCCGGAAGGGTCTTCAAAAAATCCACATACAGAATTGGAAGGAATGTGTAAGGTGTCTCGTGTAAGTTGATAAGATTGCGAATAAACAGTAAATGAAACTACTATGATTGCAAAAAACAATATTATTTTTTTCATTGTCGTATTTTTTTAGGTTATATATATAAATAACGTAAATACATATAAAATCATTATGTGATTTTTAAAAAATAAAAATTATTATTATTTGATATATTTTTATAAATCGTTTCCCAATTATCCGATAAAACTTAACGATTCCGAACAAAGCAAAGAGAAACGAAGAATCTCAGTCGTTAAAAAAAATATTGGACAATTAGGATAAATATTACACACTACGTTTCAAAAACAAATTTTTGAGTGCAGGAACATAATCTTTATCGGTAAAGAGTTTCACATTATCAATTCCTGTTTTCCGAAAAATATCGTTCAGTCGTTTATCATTTTCCAACCACCAAGCATGGTATTGTTTTTGAATATTTTTGGAAGAAGTATCTATCAACCTGATTTTTCCGGTTTCGGCATCTTTAACTTGTATCAGTCCCAAAGTAGGTAAATTCATTTCGCCTTGATCGCATGTTTGAACAGCTACAACATCGTGTTTATTTTTGGCAATTTTTAAGGCGTTTTCGAAATCGGAATCAAGAAAATCGGAGAGTAGAAAAACGGTGGCTTTTCGTTTGATGGCGTTGGTTAAATAGCGTAAAGCTTCGGCTATGTTTGTG
>CAYZQG010000054.1:9060-9793 GCA_964480685.1 uncultured Lentimicrobiaceae bacterium | reverse complement strand
AAAGTGAAATTACCATTGGATGTAAAAATTCCAAAGGTAGTGTCACGCCAAACAAAAGGCAATTCATTACGACATAAAGAAAGTGTATCATAATTCACCGAAGGAGAATGTACGTGAATTAAAATACTGTTTGTCAATGAATATTTAATATTATTATACGTTCTTTCTGCAGTAATAAAATAACGGTAATATCCAGAGGAAAAGGTATCGGGTAGCAATATTTCATACATCTGGGAAATAAAATTACCATCATAAAACCATATATAGTTGTCTACATTTCCATTAGCAGTTAATAAACTACTTTTATAGGCACAAATATCTCTTGCTCCGGTAACATTAAAATTGATTATTGACGAATGAAACACTATTTCAATGATATGATTTTTTTGTGTTTTAAGTGGTAATTTGTAGGAATTTATAGCACCTTTACTTATATCATTTACCATCAAATCATAAAGCGTAAAATTTGTTAATGTATTAAATGAATAGAGTATTGAATCTTTATTAAGGGAATTGGAATCAACGCATAAAAACATATAATTTCCGGTTAAAACGACATCATCATAAAAAGAATTTCCTTCATTAGGAAGAATAATACTTCCATTAGCTTTTATTTTGGTTTTTTGATTAGCAAAAAGAGCACTTCCTTTTTGTTGGCTAACCGAACCGCTACTAATTATATCTAAATAACCATTAGCAATTATATTGCCTAAATTAATATATCCATTAGATT
>CAYZQG010000054.1:0-9050 GCA_964480685.1 uncultured Lentimicrobiaceae bacterium | reverse complement strand
CATTAGATTTATCTTGCAGTGTATATGCATGCAAATCACTAAACGAAACTTTTGTACCATTTGTGATATTCATAATTTCAATAATAAAAACAATGGGTTTACTTAAATCCCAGTTACCACTCCAAAATTCTTTTTTAAATAACGAAAGAGGTACCGTTATATATCCGTCTTTATCAACTGCCGACAACGGAATATCATAAACAAAATATTCAAATACCATAGTAACACAATTTGAAATAGCGATTGCGAATTTTTCGGCACTTCCGGTTACATGTACTTTAAAACGAATTCCATCGGCATTTGTCAAGTTAACATAAAAGGTATCGGCAGGAAAAGCCCCCAAAGGAACACCCGCTAACGTACCGCCTCTATCCATATTTTTAAATCCTATTCCGGCTCCATTCAGAAAATTTTGTTGAGCTGTCATGGAGAATACACCACTATCGATTTCAAATTTAGTATTATAAGTAAAATCATTTACTTTATATCCACTAGGTTTTTCGGCTATATCGTTTCCAATATGAGTGGCTCTACGAATAAGCGAATCCAAATCGGCTTGAATCCATTTTTTAAAACCATTCATTTCTATGCGGGAATATCCCCTATTTTTGTCTGTAATGCGTATAGTATCGGCAATAATATGAATAATAGAATCAAGATGTCCAGAGGATAAACTGACAATCGATTTTTTACCGTTACCGGCAATAACTTGAAGAGAAGCATTTGAATCAAAGCATATTACTCCTTTATCATAATTGTTGGTGCGAAGTGAAAGGTGTATGTTTGAACTTGGTGAAGCTATGTTTATAACTACATGTCCAACTATTTTTATTGTATCATAATTCAAGCTAACGTTATATCCGTTTTGTGTAAATAAAGTAGTGAGATCTGATGCATTTAATATATAGTGTTGTGTCGAAACACCAATTCCGTACATCCAATTCTCAAATGGTGCCGTTGAACTGGTCCCATTTTCAACAATATATAAAGTACCTGCAGTTTGAGCTTGGATTTGAAATGAAAAAAAAATAATTGTTACTAATAAACAAAAAAAATAATTGATTACTGTTTTCATAATGATAAATTTATATTGATATTTTATTTACTTCCAATTAATTAGTTTTTTTATAATGTAAAACCTCACAGTTTTTATATTTTTAAAATAATATTGCAAAAATACTTATTTTATTGTTTAATTGCCCGATAAAAATCATATTTTTTCATCCTCATTTAGAATGAGTTATTTGTCAATTATATAAAAAAAAGACAATCCACTTCTCAGAACTAAATATTTTAAAAGCACATCTTTTGAAATTATTGATACCACATTTATTTTTCTTTTATATTTATAAATTGAGCAACATAAATATATAAAAAAACATCCTTAGAAAACATATACATTTATACTTTTAAATTAAAAAAGCAGTTAAAAAAATTGTACTTTTGTAAAAATAAAATTTAATGGCAGGAATATTATTTAACGACATTATTTTTGGTCCGATTCGCAGCCGAAGATTGGGTAATTCACTTGGTATAAACTTATTGCCTAAAAACAACAAGGTTTGTACATTTAACTGTGTTTACTGTGAATGCGGATGGGGAGACAAAAGTAATATTCAAACCGTAAACTTTCATCCCGCATCAATTATTATTCCGGTGATTTCCGAAACCATGAAACGAATGGCTGAACAAAAAAACACAATTGATAGTATCACTTTTTCGGGTAACGGAGAGCCTACAATGCACCCTGAATTTGAAACCATTACAGATGCAATTATTGAACTTCGCAACCGTTATTATCCCGATACCATAATCAGTTGCCTTTCAAATTCCACCCAATTACATCGTAGCGATGTAGTTGCTGCTTTAAAAAAAATCGAGAATCCTTTGATGAAGCTTGATACCGGTATTCAAGAAACCTTTTTATTGATAAACAAACCATACCTTGATTTAAATATAAATACTGTTTGTAAGCAATTGCTTCAATTTAGCGGCAAATTAACCATTCAAACCATGTTTCTTCGCGGAGAATTAGAAGAGGGTGATTATATTGACAATACTACCGAAATAGAAGTAAATGCATGGATTGAACGTTTGAATTACATCCGTCCACATACCGTTATGATATATCCTATAGACCGTGAAACACCTGCATCCAATTTACAGAAAATTGATATTAAAACGCTTGAATCAATTGCCGCTAAAGTACGAAAAACCGGAATTAAAACACTAACATACGCATAACATGGACATACAAATTCCCATTGAATTCATACAACTCGAAGACGATCAAAATCTTCATCCTATTATTGAGGCTAAAATAAACGGCAATTTTATACGTTTAGTAATTGATACCGGTGCATCACACACCTGCATTGATAAAAAAAATGTTAAAACACTCTTGAAACAAAAAATCAACCCATCCAATGACATCGTTATGGGTATTGGAAATAAAAAGATGAAAAACACCATTCTAACTATTCAGGAACTATCCTTAGGCGATTTAATAATCAACGACTACCCTATTGTCGTTTTGAAATTAGCACACATAAATAAAATGCTGACTTTTCTAGGATTAAAACCTATAAATGGACTTCTGGGAAGTGATATCCTGATGAAATACAATGCAATCATTGATTATAAAAATTCTTGTTTGACTTTAAATACTTTATAATATGAAAAAAATAGTTTTGTTGATGTTGAGTTTTATTTGTATCGTTGCGGTTCATGCGCAATTAGAAGCAGATTGGTTTACCGCATTTGGAGATAACAGCACCGATTTAGCTCATAATGTTACTATTGACAAACATGGGAATACCTATATTATCGGTTATACCTCTAAAGATTTAGGTGATTTTAAAAATCCTAAAATGCAAACCATGACTTTTCTTTTAAAATACGATGCAAAAGGTCAATTAAAATGGTCAAAAGAAATTTATGGGGACAACGGAAATGAAGGGAAAGCCATTGCATTAGATGATCAAGGAAATATTTATATCAGCGGAATATTTGTTCAAACCATTCGATTGGATGGAATTAACACCATTACCGATTCAAAAGATGCCAACACCTATATAGCTAAATACGACACCAATGGCAATTATTTATGGCATAAAATATTACGTCCTCATCAAGAAACAGCCGACGAACACAATAATGTTTCTGCCAAAGAAGAACATCATGAAGAACATGCCGAAGAAAACCATCATGTTGATTCTGAAAACTCAAGCCAAGAACATAATAATCATCAAGGTCATAACCATTTCCATTCAATTGTTAATCAAATTACGGATATGAAAATGGACGATGAAAACAATTTTTATTTAATTGGTTTCTTTGACAAAGGCATTGATTTCGACCCTTCCGAAAATGAAGCTGTTTTAATGGCAACAGGTACCATGGATGTTTTTATTGCAAAATACGACAAAGATGGCAACTATTTATGGGCAAAAACGCTCAGTGGAAAAGGCATAAATAAAGCCAATGCCTTAACCATCGACAGTAAAAATAATATATATATTACCGGTTCATTTACCGAAACAGCAGTTTTGGGAACACTTAACATTCAATGTAATGGAGGTACGGGTTTGTTTATTGCCAAACTTAATCCCGATGGTAAAGAACAATGGATTAAAACAATAACTAATACTAAAATAAATAACGGCAATTACATTTTTGCCGATAAAAACGACAATCTGTATCTTACCGGATCCATCGGATCGCGTACCGAATTTAAAGAAATTAATACCGTTTTAACCGTTCAAGAAAATGCTCCCAATCTTTTTATAGCTAAATTAACAGCAAAAGGTGATTACGAATGGGTAAAAGCGTTTAAAGGACAACCTTATTCCAGCGGAGAAGGAATTTTAACCGATTCGTATGGAAATATTTATGTTTCTGGTTATTTTAACGGAACCATCGAAAGTAATAAAAATGAAATTATCCATTCTTCCGGAAAAGAAGATGGCTTTATAATGATGCTTGATAAAGACGCCAACTTAATTTATACTTATCCTCTTGGCGGTACCGACCACGATCGTGCATCAAGAATAGCTATCCATTGCGACAACTCGTTGGTAGTAATAGGAGCTCATAACGGTCCTTTTTATATTGACCCTGTGCTTTTTGCAGATTATATTGATTTTCAAGGAACAACCGATGCATTCATTATTAAATTCAGCCATGTTTTTGAAAAGCCAACCGTTAAAATCAACGAAGTAACCTCAACCTCTATTTCATTGGAATGGGATATTCAACCCTATGCCGTTGGTTATGAAATCATAGCCATTCAAGGTAAATATTCCAGTCCCTATTATGTTGGCAATAACAGCCTTGTTCTAAGCCCACTCCTACCTGCTACAGCTTATACAATAAGAGCCAGAGCTTATAACGACAGCAAACACAGCAAACAATCGGAAGTTAAAATTACTACGCCTCCCGTTGCTAACGAAGCCAAAGGGGTTAAATCCGATGAATTTACAGCAAGTTGGACAAAAACAAAAACTGAAAAATTTAAACTTTACATTTCTACCAAAGAAGATTTTTCGGTTAGTTTGCCCGAATACAATGGGTTAGTAGTAACTGCTAATCCACTTAAAATAATTAATTTACAATCAAACACAACCTATTATTATCGTTTACAAAGCGAAACCGGAAATTATTCCAATACAGTCAGTGTTACTACTAAATAATTTTGTGAAAATTTAAAAGATATTATGTCAGAAAAAGGAAAAAAAGTTCTTCAACTCATCCTGTTTTTAGGATTGGGTTTATTTTTTATATGGTTCTCCATCAAAGATTTGAATGACGAACAACGCACTACTATCCTTGAAAACATAAAAAGTGTTTCGGTTGATAATCGTTGGATTTTTTTGATAATTAGTGCCCTTATTGGTTTAATCAGCGTTTTTTTACGTGCCGGTCGTTCTATTCTCCTCCTCGAACCTTTGGGATATAAAATTTCCAGAATAAATTCCTATCATTCCGTAATGATATGTTATATTGCCAACCTCGCTTTTCCTCGATTAGGAGAAGTACTCCGCTGTACCTTTATTCAACGCTATGAAAAAGTTCCTTTTCAAAAAACATTTGGCACCGTTGTAACCGAACGTATTGTTGATTTGATGAGTTTCGGCATCGTTTTTTTAATTGCTTTGCTTTTTGAAAGTGAAAAGATTTTATCTATGTTTAATTCTAACAGATCAACCGATTCAGGACTTTTAATTCATAATCCGCTATTTATCATCTTTATTTCAGGAATTGCTTTGATTTTATTATGCTTACTTTTTAGAAAATTTTTACGTAAATGGAAAATCTATCATAAAATAAAAAAAGTAATTCTCGGTTTTTGGAGTGGACTGATTTCTGTGGTTCATTTAAAAAGACCCTTTTTATTCCTTTTTTATACATTTACCATTTGGGTTTGTTATTTTTTTATGTTTTACGTCGCCATTTTTGCTTTCCCCGAAATTGCACTTTTAGGAAACCAGATGTGGGCAGCTTCATTAGCATGTATAGTGGTAGGAACCATTGGTTTTGTTATTTCACAAGGCGGATTAGGCGCTTATCCCTTACTCATTTCTACCGCTTTATTATTGTATGGCATCAACAAAGAATTCGGATTAGCCATTGGTTGGGTTGTTTGGACTACCGAAACACTTTTATACCTTGTTGGTGGTATTATTTCGTTGATTATAGCACCTTTTACTAATTCTAAAAGCATCAAACATGAACTCCCTGCAGAAGATTAAACATAAAATTATTTCTATCCAAGACTTCATCTCACTTAAAAAAGATGATGATTTAAAAGATAAAAAAATCGTGTTTACAAACGGGTGTTTCGACCTACTTCATAGAGGTCATGTCGAATACCTTGCAAAGGCTTCCGATCTTGGAGATATTCTTGTTATCGGCTTAAATACAGATGCTTCCATTCGTCGAATTAAAGGGAAAAATCGTCCTATTACCGACGAAAGTTCCCGTTCATTGCTTTTAGCCGCCTTATCGTTTGTCGATTTTATCATTCTTTTCGACGAAAACACTCCTTATTCACTTATTCAACACATTCAACCCGATATTCTAATCAAAGGCAGTGATTATACCGAAAATACCATTATCGGTGCCGACATTGTAAAAGCAAAAGGAGGTAAAATTATCACCATCGATTTAGTACCTGATTACTCCACTTCAGCTATCGAAAAAAAAATCCGTGAAAATGTCAACAACTAATTCATTGTCAAACTTTCTTGATATTTCTTCCTTGGACTTTTCAAATCCTAATGAAATAACAACTACCCTCATTAAAACTAAAACCGTTCGTATAGAACGCATTGTTTCTTACGGACAAATAAGTGAAAACTGGTATAATCAAGATCAAGACGAATGGCTTGTTTTATTACAAGGAAACGCCTCGCTTCTTTATGAAAACGGATTAGAAATTTTTCTTTCAAAAGGCGATAGCCTTCATATCCCCGCACACCAAAAACATAAGGTAACGTTTACATCTGCCAATCCCCCATGCATTTGGTTGGCAATATTTTATGAAAGCGAAAATTAAGACGAGAAAAATTCTTGTTTTTCGAGTATCTAATTATCTACTATTACTATTTCTTGCCCAAGTACCTTTTATTTCACGATTTAATTAATTTAAAAACCTTAATAATTTGATTATTTTTTGTAATACGTAAAAAATAAATTCCGGAATCGAATGAATTAAAATCAACCAAGTTTGTGCTACTTGTAATAATTTGTTTATCTATACATCTACCAAACACATCAACTACCTCTATTTTATTCCCAATCATGTTATCTTTAGTTATGAGTGTAAATTTATCCGTAACTGGATTGGGAAATATGCTTATATTGGATTGATCGTCAATATGATTATATCCTACATCGTTAAGTGTTTGGAATTGCAGAGTTTCTCCATATAAAGTACCACTTTCGGTCAGCATAAAGGCACGAAAAAAATACGATGTATGAGGTAGCAATTTTTTTAAGGTATCCGAAATTTCGGCACCATCAACCCGAACAATCGTATAATTATTATCGGTATTAGACTTCCATTCAAATCCTTGCATAATAATTATTTCTTCACCTTGTTTAATTGCACCATGTAAAACAGCCGTATTCGTTGTGATATTGCTTGCCTCGTAAGTACTTACTTCAGCCGTATAAGCAAGGGTTTGAAATGTAATTTCATTGCCATAAAAAATACCGTTGGCAGTTACGGCAAATACGCGATACGAATAATTAGTGTTTGGCAATAAATGGATGAGCGTATCCGAAACAGCACTTCCGGGAACAAGTCTAAGAGTTTCGTTGGTATCGTTATAAGCTTTCCAAGCAAACCCTTGCATATATATTTGTTCATCGGCAGCATTGATACTCCCATTTAAAACAGCCGAACGCAAATCAATCATTGAAGCCGGATAAGTAGTCAAAACACAAGCTTGCAAAGTAGTAAATGCCATTTCAACCCCAAATAGCGTATCGTTATCGGTAACCACAAAAGCACGATAAAAATAGTCGTTATTCTGTTCTAAATTAGTAAGATTATAGATAAATCCCGTATCACTCAACCAAACAAGATTCGATTCTGTTTCCGAAGCAGGATACCATTCAAATCCGCGTTGTAAAACATGATCATCACCATACAGAATGTGTGCGTTTAAAGTAGCCGCATAGGGGGTTAAATTCGAAATTGTTTGGGTAATTACCAACGATGGTTGAATGGGTGTTGTAAAGGTAATTGTGTTACCGAAAATGGTATCATAAGCTGTAACAACAAAAGCACGGTAGATATAATTAGTATTTGAAGAAATATTTTCGAATTCGGCAGAAAAATATACATGACTAACCGATAAATTATTATACAACATACCCATAACCGGTTTCCATTGAAAACCTTTACTTATAACAGAATCGATTCCGTAATTCACACTTCCGTTTAAAACTGCCTGATGTGGCTGAATTTCCGTTGCAGCAAGCGTTTTTACTTCTAATTCACCGGTTGTAAACAAAATCGGATTTCCGAAAATCGTATCTGTCTGCAAGATGGCAAATGCTTTGTATTCATAGAGTGTATCTTTCTGTAAACCGCTAAGCTGGGCATGAAAATGTGTATTTGTATCGGCAGGCATAATGGTGAAATTTGTAGCATGGTATTTTTTATACATAAATCCGCGTTGTAATACCGTATCGCCTCGCTGAACAAGCATTGCATATAAGGTTGCTCCTGTAGTCTGAATGGAAGGAGTTTCTGTTATTACCAACGTATTTCCGGCTGATAACAACAAAGGATAACCGTCATTAACAAAAGCTCTATCGTAAATCCATGCCTGATTAGTATGATTTAAAGAATCAATTGCAGCATAAGAGCGTAAAAAAGCAGCATCAACAGATTCCCCTTCCGAATTGCTTGGAGAAACAATTGACGACTGTAAAAAATAAGCCTGAGCAATTTCTGCATGCGTAATCACTTCACCGCAAATACCTCCCGAAAAAGCTCTTAATGAGGAAATGGAAAGCAATTTACCGGTATTATAACAAGCTGTAATGGTTGTTGGTAAGTAAGAATAATTATATATATTACCTACAATTCCCCCTGTAAAAGATTTAAAATAATAAGAATTGGAAATAATTTCACCTCGGTTATAAGCATTTTCGATAATGGATGGAAATTCCGTAAACCCAATTAAACCGCCGGCATAAGCATAATCGTAAGCCACAGCAGTAATTTTACCTTCATTAAAGGAATTTCTTAAATAGCAATTACTTCCTAAACCAACTAAACCACCAACATACGTATAATAATTAGAAAATGTTTCTACATCTCCTTTATTAAAACAATGTAATACAGAAGCATTGGAAGTCAATTTAGCAATAATACCACCTGCATAAACATAATTATAAGCAGTAGCAAACACACTGCCCTCATTACAGCAATATTGGATGGAAGGAGCCGCATTATCGCAAGAGGCAATAATTCCCCCTCCATACGAAACACCTAACGACGAAGCAAATACTTTACCTTTGTTAAGACAATGATC
>CAYZQG010000053.1:0-10000 GCA_964480685.1 uncultured Lentimicrobiaceae bacterium | reverse complement strand
AACAATTATATGAAAAAGCACTGTACTCATCACCATTTTGGGTTTATATTTTACGGTGCAAAAATATATAAAAAACAATTCAAAAATCAATTATTTTCATTTTTTCAAATTATTTTTTAATTGACTTATTTTAATGATTGGAAATGGGGGTATTGAATCAATCAAGGGATGCAATAATTTTTATCAAAAAATCACGTTAAAACCAATAAGCAAAAATCAAATAATCATGGCAATAACATTTCGGCATAAAAACACATATATCGAAAGTGGATTTATAAAACTAATTCGTTTACGTTTATGCCTATAAACAGCCTGTTTATGAAACGATGGTTTTGGATTTCAGCTTTTTGTTTGTTTGTACAAGGGGTGAATGCGCAATCATTTTCAAATTTGAAAACAAAAAATCTACTTATTACTGCCGATACACTTCTATTGGATAGCGTTTCGTTGGTAGAGGGAAGTTTTCACCTTGCGGGTTTGGATAGTTCAGATTATGAGATAGATACTTGGAATGCTGTATTGATTATTAAAAATGCTTCATTTATAGGAAAAACGATATGTTGTTCCTACAGAACGTTTCCCTATCGTTTGAATCAAGTGTTTCGTCATAAAGATACAAATAGTATCGAAAAAAATCTCTATGCTCCCGTGAATCCTTTGATGATTAAAGACGAAGAGTCGAATGAAATGCTTTCACTTTCAGATGCTTCGTTGAATACTTCGGGGAGTTTGTCACGAGGTATTACGGTGGGAAACAATCAGGATATGGCATTAAATTCCAATTTGAATTTACAATTATCGGGCAAGTTGTCGGAGGAGGTGGAAATATTGGCAAATATTACCGATAAAAATATTCCCATTCAGCCCGAAGGGAATACGCGTCAAATTCAAGAATTTGATAAAATATTCATCCAATTAAAATACAAAGATAAAATATCTTTGCTGGCAGGCGATATTGATGATTATTCGCAAGGAACATATTTTATGCGGTTTACAAAAAAAGGACAAGGCTTAATGAGTACAATTATCCTGCCTGCGGAAATTAAGAGTACGGATACGCTTTTATGCCGTATTCATGTTTCGGGAGCCATTGCCAAAGGAACGTTTCGTCGGCAAAGTATCGAAGCAGTGGAAGGAAATCAAGGTCCATATCGATTAAATGGTGCTAATAACGAGAGTTATATCATTGTTCTTTCCGGTTCGGAACGAATTTATATGGATGGAAAATTACTTAGCAGAGGCGAGGATGCCGATTATGTTATCAATTATAATTCCGGCGAATTAACTTTTACAACTCGGCAACCGATTACAAAGGATAAACGCATTGTTGCCGAATTTGAATATTCCGATCAGAATTATACGCGTGCGTTTACCCATATCAGTACGACGTTACAAAAGAAAAAATGGGATATATCCTTTCATTTTTATGATGAGGAAGATTTTAAAAATCAATCAAATCAAGTAGATTTAACAAATCAACATATTGATTTTTTAAAAGGTATAGGCAATCGGATTAATGAAGCTTATTATCCGTATATGGATAGTGTCGGTTTTCAACGTGATGAAGTTATGTATAAAATTACCGATACGCTTGTCAACGGACTACTTTATGATTCGGTTTTTGTGTATTCAACAAATGAAGATAATGCCGTGTATCGTTTGGGATTCACCTTGGTAGGAGAGGGAAAGGGAAATTATAGGTTAACAAAGAGTGCCGTTAACGGCAAGGTGTATGCTTGGGTGGCTCCGATTGGCGGAATTCCTCAGGGAAATTATGAACCTGTTATTCTTTTAATTACTCCCAAACGAACACAAATGTATAGTGTTGTTATGAATTACGAATTGCCTAAAAACACCTTTGTTCATCTTGAAACAGCTTTGTCTAACAATGATTTAAATACGTTTTCTAGGATAGGGAATACACAGAATGTAGGTATGGGCTTGCGTTTTGCATTGAAAAACACCTTAAATTTGCAAAAACAAAAAAACAAAGGAAACGACGTGCTTTGGGAAATGCACAGTTCCTTGAATTACGAAACCAAAAACAAGTTTTTTGATTATATCGAAAATTATCGGGATGTTGAATTTATGCGAAATTTTAATTTGGCTGATTCTTTGTTGGATGCTACCGAGCATTATGCCGGTGTAAGCCTGCAATTTGAACGTAAAGATTGCGGTACTATCGGATGGACAAGCAATTTGTTCGTAATCCCCGAACACCGATGGAACGCTCAGCGTCATCGTTTTTTAAACGATATGAAACTGAAAACCTATAGAATGCTGATTGATGCCTCGTTGCTTCAAACCGTATCGGAAAAGTATCAAACAGTGTTTTTAAAACATAAGGAGTTGTTTAGTAAAGAATTTAAAAAAATTGAGATTGGAATTTCGGAAGAAATGGAGTTTAATCAATACCAAAACAGCCGGACAGATTCACTTCTTCCGTTGAGTTATGCATATAATGAAGCAGGAATCTATGTTAAAAACAACGAAAGTACACAAAAAACCCTTGCCTATCATTTGAGTTATTCCAATCGAATAGATAAATCAGTATTTAATAGTGTGTTGGGTATTTCAGCCATTGCTCATCAGCTAAGTGGAGGTTTTGATTTTTTAAAATTCATCGATCATCCTTTACGCTTTACGGTTTCGTATCGAAATTTAACCTATAAAGATAGTTTGGCAACCACACAAGCTCCCGAAAATACCTTGCTTGCAAATGTTGATTATCAAGGACGTTTTTGTAAAGGAGCCATACAAACCGGAATTTTCTATGAACTTGGTTCCGGCATGGAACAAAAAAATGCCTATTCATATTTAAAAGTAACCGATGGACAAGGAACGTATCAATGGATAGATTACAATAAAAACGGGATTGAAGAATTGGATGAGTTTGAAGTGGCTGTATATAAAGACCAAGCAAATTATATTCGTATATGGATGGTATCGAATGAGTATATTAAAACTTACAACAATCGTTTTACTCAAAGTCTATCTCTTCGTCCGGCAGCAGTATGGGCAAATGCAGGTGGCTTTCGGAAATTTATTGCTCGTTTTGCTAACATTACTACCTATCAAACCCAACTCAAACAAACTTCGAAAACCTTTTCCGATGTCATTAATCCCTTTTATAGCAATGTAAACGATACGACCTTGGTTAGTACGCTGATGCAATTTCGAAATGCTTTCTCGTTTAATCAAAACAGTTCACTGTGGGGATTGGATGTCATTTATACCGGTAATAAAAATAAATTATTAAATGTAAATGGTTTTGAATCAATCAATAAAGAGCAATGGCAGTTTTCGGGTCGCCTACGTTTTTTTAAGGATTTTACGGTAACATTAAATTATTATCGGTCGTTTTATGCCAAAAAATCGGAATATTTCACGGTTCGAAATTTTAGAATTATAGGTAATTCCATCGAACCGATTTTATCCTATCAATTCGACAATAAACTGACAGTAAATTTATTATATTCTTATTCGGAAAAGATAAATCGCTTAGATATCGAAAAATCCTATACACATAAAGTGAGTACGGAAATTAATTATCGCATGCTTAAACGCGGTTCTTTTTATGCCCAACTTAATTATTATCATATTGTTTATAAAGGAGAAACGAACAGTTCCATAGCTTACGAAATGTTAGAATCGTTGCAACCCGGACATAACGGTGTTTTTACGATAGCGTATCAAACCAATCTTTTCCAAAATCTTCAACTTAATCTTCTTTACGAGGGAAGAGTTTCGCCCAACACGACCATGATTCATACGGGAAGTGTAGAAATAAGAGCGTTTTTCTAATATTTTTAATATATTTGCATTTGAAAAAATATTTAAAACCTAATTATTTAAAAACAATTATGGTAATGAAAATCAGAAAAGTAAATCTAATATTCGTTTTTACTTTAAGCATACTATTCAATAATTTTATGCTAAAAGCACAGTTTGTTTCGTTAAATTTAAATTTTTATAAGGAATTATTTTCAATATCTTTCGTAAATGCTGATACTGGTTATGTTGTTGGAGGATGTCCGATTTTAAAAACAATAGATGGAGGAATGCATTGGATTGAACATTCGTATGATGATTCGATTTATGGGTTAAATACGATATATTTTGTTAATGATGATATTGGATATGCCGTAGGTGATAATGCTGTTCTTAAAACAACGGATGGAGGTACCCATTGGAATACGCTTCCTCTTCCAGTTTTCGAGATAAGACCCAATTTTTTTTCTGTCTGTTTCCCAAAAGCCGATACAGGTTATGTAGTCGGTGTAATTAATGAAATTTATCAAGGTGTAATCTTAAAAACAACAGATGGAGGACAAAATTGGACTAAACAAAATAGTGGTATTAACTATGGAGCAATTACAAAAGTGATTTTTACTAGTGCGGAAATAGGATATGCCGTTTATGAAAATTTAGTTATTAAAACAACTAATGGCGGAACAACTTGGGTTAAATTAGATACATCTACTATAAAGTCATTTTCTCTTTTTTGTGTGTGTAAAAATATTGTTTATGCGACTGGATATAATTCAAAAAAGGAAAATTGTTTATTTAAATCTACTGATGGAGGGGAGCATTGGTCAATTCAAAATTCGAATTTAAAAAACATTTATTCTTTCTATTTTTTAGATGAAAATTTAGGATATGCGGCTATGAATTTAGGTAATGATTCCTCCATTATATTAAAAACAAACGATGGAGGACAAACATGGATGACTCTAACTCCTAAATTATTAGGTTCAACGACTGATATTACATTTATTAATAATAATATTGGGTATATAATTGGAAATTTTTCAAAATTTCATAACGGAATAATGTACAAAACTACTAATGGAGGTGTTAATATTACAGAAAATGAGTTAAAGAAAACTATTACAATATATCCCAATCCAACAACCGATAATATTACTGTTGAAAATACATTATCACTTATAAAATCTGTATCTATCTTTGATGTGTCGGGAAAAGAATTAAAGTCTTTTACCAATATCCATAACAATCAAGCCGTGTTGTCTTTATTCGATTTTGAAACAGGGATATACTTTATTGAAATATTTACCGAAAAAGGAATTATTAATAAAAAAATCATAAAAAATTAAGCTGAATTTTTGAAAATAAAAATATAATTTTTCCGTCTACTTTAAAGATAAAAATTGAACAATGAGATATTATAAATTTGCTTTTTTACTTTTATTTCTTTATAGCAATTTTGCTGTATCTCAAACCAAAATCAGTATTCAAGGTGTTGTAAAAGATAGCCTTACTAAAGAATGCTTGTTTTATGCCAATATAGCTTTATTGAATTTGAAAGATAGTTCCTTAATAAAAGGAGTGGTTACCAACGAAAAAGGTTGGTTCGAATTATCCGATATTTCTAAAGGAAGTTATCTGTTACGGGTATCTTATGTGGGTTATGCATCTGCTTTTATTCCTATACAATGCAACGGTGAAATCAAAAAAATGGAGTTGGATACCATTCAATTAAAATCATTATCTACTTCATTGGGGGGAATCACCATTATAGATAAAAAACCGGTATATGAATTTGATGGCGAAAAGATGATGTATAATGTATCTCAAGACCCTGTTATTCAAACAGGAACTCTTTCCGATGCACTGCAAAATGCTCCGGGTGTAGAGGTTGATATTGAGGGCAATATAACTTTGCGTGGAGTATCGAGTGTTGAAATTTGGATCAATAACAAACCTTCCAAATTAACCGCTGAAAATCTAAAAACCTATATTCAACAGTTACCGGCTAATACATTGGAACGTATTGAAGTTATTACCAATCCTTCTGCTAAATATGCTTCGGAGAAAAACGGGGGAATTATTAATGTTATCACCGTATCGAAAATAAAGAAAAACAGTTTTATTAGTTTTGGTGCTAACGCTTCTACCAAACCGATGATAAGTCCTTGGATATCTTATGCGTGGGCAAATGAAAAGTTTTCCGTTAACTTGTATGTCAATGGAAATTATATGAAAAATAAAACCTTAGCAAACGGATATAGCTTATCATTTAATGATGAAATGGATACAAGCTCTTTTAAATCGTATTCAAATGAAAGTAACAGCAATTCATATTCAGGTAATTGTTTTTTAAATTTATCTTATTCTATTGATTCAATGAATTATATTTCATTATCGAGTAACGCTTATGGCGGAATGAGTGGAAATAAATATCAAAATGAATCCTATCGAAAAGAATATCTACCGCTTGAAACCATCTATAATTACACCATAAATAGCAGCAATAGTAGCAACTATGGTAGTTTTTTCGGTGATTTATTTTATCATCATAAATTTAATAACGAGGGACATACTATTCGTGCGGGTTTTGGGGGTGATTTTTCGGATAATACTTCATTTAATAACTATAATAGAAATTATCATATTCAAAATGAATATGATAAAAATAAAGAAAGTTCAAATGAAGGTGGTGATTTCGGTTTTGATGCCCATGTAGATTATACCATTCCCTATTCAAAAAACGGTGAACTTTCAATGGGTGTTTCAGGGAATTATAATCAATCGAAGGGTGTTTCTTATGAAGATACATTGGTGCCGGGAACGACTATCTATAATTTTGATACAATTCGATTTAAAGATAATTTATCTTTTGAAAATTCATTTCAATCCTATCTTTCCGTTCGTCAAAGTTTTGGGAATTTTACAATGAATGTAGGTTGTCGTTTTCAATTCAAACAAATAGATTATCAAATAATCAACTCTCCAAAATACAATATTAAAGTTAATTATCCGGGATTATTTCCTTCAATACATTTAAGTTATAAAACCAAAACAATGCATAATTTTCGTTTAAGTTATACTCGACGAATCAATTATCCAAATGAAAATCAAATATGTACGTTTATAGATTATGATGAAGAAAGTTTTTCTACCGGAAATCCCTTGTTAGAATCGGCTTATACGCATGCAGTGGATGGCGGATGGACTAAATATTTCAAAACCATAGGTGATATTGGCGTGTCGGGGTATTTCAGATATACAAAAGACGAAATCAATACTTTAACCGATGTCGTTTACAGCGATTTTTTTGGTCGATATGTAAATTATTCCATGCCTGTTAATTCGGGGAGCGGTTATCAAACAGGTGGCGATTTTAGATTTAATTATCGTTTAAAATCATTTATGAATATTCGCTTTTATGCCAATGTATATCAATCGCATACTGAAACAATGTTTGATTATCCAACTACATCTTTACGAAAAGATACGTTAATCATTACTAATAATTTTACATACAGTTTCCGTTTAAATTATTGGGCTAAATTATTTAAGATATTGGAAATAAACGCTTCGGCAAATTATCGCTCACCTACCAAATCCTTATATATTGAAAACAAAGCTACCTATTCGATTGATTGCGGCTTACGTGCCGATTTTTTTAAACGAAAACTATCGGTTTTTGTAAATGTCAGGGATATTTTTAATTGGAATAAACAAGAGGTTAATACCGAAAGTCTTTATTATAAGGCTTATAGTTCAACTAAATACAATAGTAGATATATCAGTGCAGGTTTTACACTTCGTTTTGGAAAAATTGAATTGGAGAATCAAAGTAAAAACGGACAAATGACTGAATAAAAACCTTATCGTTAGTATTTTATTATTTTAAATACTGTTTCTGTTCATAACGTCCTTCTTTCATCACGACATAACTATCAAAGGTTTGCCAATCGCCGGTATTGATATAGCGAGAATTATCGTTAAGTTTGAAATCAAGCATAAAATGACGATGTCCGAAGAGAAAATAATCAAAATGTTCGGTTTGTAATACTTTTTTGCAAAAGGAGATGATCGGTTCTTTGTCTTCACCGTGAAAATAACAATCTTCTTCAAGATGTGCATTGCGGCTTTTTAATGAAACCAAACGAGCAATGGCAAAAGCCCAACGCGGATGTAAAGCGGCAAAAAGTCGTTGGTTCAATTTCTGTGCATAAATCCATTTAATAAGGTGATATCCGTAATCTTTCGGGTCTAAAGCATCGCCATGTCCTAGATAGACTTTCTTCCCGTTGATCAAAAAAGTATGATTACCATGCAATTGTGTAAAGCCGATTTCTTTTTGCAAATAACCGAAATTCCACATGTCGTGGTTTCCTAAAATATAGTAAATATGAATGCCACTATCCGCTAATTCGGCTAATTTTCCCAAAAAACGAATATTGTCTTTGGGTACAACGTTCTTATATTCAAACCAAAAATCGAAAATATCGCCTAAAAGAAATAAATGAGTTGCCGAGCTTTTAATGGAATCTAAAAAAGCGACTACCCGCCGTTCACGGGCATCACTTACTGCTTTATCGGGTAAACCGAAATGACAGTCGGAGATAAAATAAACGGTGCCGTTAATAGATTCCATGTGTTGATAATATTTATAGTACAAAAGTATAAAAATTATCAGTATGGTAAGATAAAAACATAAATATTTTGCTTTGTTCAAAATCTGATGTTTTTCAACAAAAAAGGCTGTTTTCACGACAGCCTTTTGAATTATGATTATCTTATTATTTGCACTTTCCGTGTAAGCACTCCGCTTGCTGTACTTATTTTTACAACATAGATCCCGTTAGGCAAATCACTTACATCTACTGTTGTTGAAGGAGCATTGACGGGAAGATATTGAACTTTTCTGCCCATTACATCATAGAGGTATACTTCTTTCATTAATTTTTGTCCGTTATCAAGGGTAAATTTATCATTGGAAGGATTGGGATATATTTGCAACTTTTCTTCCGGATTTATGGAACGTATATCACTTGGATCATGGATAACAATAGAATCTGTACTCATAAAACAAGTCATACATTTCACTAAATTATAGCTAAGACTATCGAACACCCATTTCTTTAGACACATAAATGGAACGTAAATACCTGGTTTGTTATAGGTATGCTTCATAGGTGCCCCAACAAAAGTAGTCATATCGTATGTGCCATCCCCATAGTAAAACATTAATGTATCTGTATTTGCTACATCAACATCAAAACTAAAAGTTACTTTTAAAGGAACATTACCCGAAATTGTATCCAAATAAAATTTTCCATAAGATCCGCCTACATGAATATAGTGTTCTTTAACCAAGGTATCACTGCATCCGTTTTTGTCGATAACAATAAGTTTTACATCATAATGACCGGCATAGGCATAGAGATGTGAGGGGTCTTTATCCGTTGAAATATTTATTTGATGTTGCAATGTATCGCCAAAATTCCATTGATAGATTAAGCTATCACCGATTGATGCATCTGAAAAATGACATTGCATCTCGGGACAAGCTTTAAACCTCTTATCAGCAGCAAAATCAGCATAAACGCCCAGCACAATAATCTCTTGGCTTATGGAATCGGTAGCGTTATCCGAATACGTCAATTTACATGACACTAGATAAATTCCGGGATTAGGATACCTATGTGTAGCTATCGCAGCACCGCTAAAAGTAGAATCATCTCCAAAATACCACAACCAATTAACTACTGTTTTCTCGGTTGTTGTATCTGTAAAAGTGATTGTTGAAGAAGTACACAAAGGCGCAGGATTTTTTGTAAAACCTGCAGCCATTAATTTTCCTGTCAGTAAGGAAATTACACTCAATAAAATTAGTTTTTTCATGATATTAAATATTTAAATTGTTAATTGTTTTCCGGTTCATAAAACCATTTCATAGCTCGTACAAAATAAGTTTCATAAAAATCACTATTGCAAATTTTAATTTTATTTTCATGAATGTAAATAGTATACGCATATTGCCACCCCTCTTTTTCGGTTGATGTCCAAAAAATACCTCCATTTAAAATATCACGAATTATTGTCCCTGCATTATTTTGAAAAGCATTATTTAGTATTTCAATATTGTCAAACACCATCATCATTTCACATTTAGCCGGAAAATACCATCCAGATCCTTTATCCGTACACCATTTTGCCGCTTCGATTCGTTCTTTAAATAAATAGG
>CAYZQG010000052.1:0-10331 GCA_964480685.1 uncultured Lentimicrobiaceae bacterium | reverse complement strand
TTCCGGCATTTCGGTGAGCAATGTAGGGCATTCTCATCCTAAAATCGTTAAAGCTGTCAAGGAGCAAGCTGAAAAATATATGCATACCAATGTGTATGGAGAATATATTCTTAGTCCGCAAGTACAATTGGCAGAAAAACTAACCTCGATATTACCTTCAAACTTAGATTCGGTTTATTTTGTAAATTCAGGCACCGAAGCCACCGAAGCAGCCATAAAATTAGCCAAACGATTTACCGGTAGGAGTGAGTTAATATCCTGTCATAAAGCCTATCATGGATGTACTAACGGTTCGTTGAGTTTAATGGGAGATGATGACTTTCCACGTCCTTTTCGACCTTTACTACCCGATACCCGTAAAATTCGGTTTGGGGTAATGGAAGATATTTCACTCATCACAACCCAAACGGCGGCTGTTTTCATCGAACCCGTTCAAGGAGAAGCAGGTATTCGTTATGCCGATATATCCTATTGGAAATCTATACGTAATCGATGCCATGAAACCGGAACACTCTTGGTTTTTGATGAAATTCAAAGTGGTTTTGGACGTACCGGAACTATGTTTGCTTTTGAACAATTGGGTATTGTTCCGGATATACTTCTGTTAGCGAAAGGATTGGGTGGTGGAATGCCCTTGGGAGCCTTCGTTTCTTCTCAAGAAATTATGCAAGTACTTACTTATCAACCTGCTTTAGGGCATATTACCACTTTTGGAGGACATCCCGTATGTTGTGCTGCCGCATTGGCTTCGTTATCGATCATATTAGACGATCATCTGTATGCACAAGTAGAAAAAAAATCAATTTTATTCGAGCACTGTTTATCCGGAATTTCAGCCGTAAAACAAATACGTAGAAAAGGATTTTTAATAGCTATTGAATTATATGATAAGGAATTGAATTTTAAGTGTATTCATTCTTGCCTTGAAAAAGGGCTCATTGTTGATTGGTTTTTATTTTGTGATACGGCTATGCGAATTGCTCCACCTTTAACCATTACCGAATCGGAAATAAAAAAAGCATGTCAACTTTTAATATCTGCAATTAAAGAAAATATTAAATAAAATGCAAGTATTTGTAAATAAACACCGTTCTTTTTTATATGGATCTAAAATGTTACTTAATAATTTGCTACTTTTGCAATTCAATTTTTTAAAATATGCTTAAAGCAAAACCATTTTATATATCAATACTTTACTTATTCTGTATAGGCATCTATTGTTCGTATGCTCAAACGGGAATCATAAAAGGGTTTATTTACGACAAGAGTAACGGAGAGCCGATTCCTTATTGTTCGGTGTATTTAATGAATGAACAAAACGGTGTTATTACCGATAATAACGGTTACTTTGCTTTAACTAAACTAAAACCAGGAGAATACCGTTTGAAAATCACGTATATGGGGTATGATTCTCTGGTCAAAAGTTATACTATAAAAACCGGAACGGTTATTAGCGAAAAATTATATTTAGAACCGCGTGTTATTCAAATAGAAGGAGTGCAAATTATTGCTCAAAAAGAAGTGCAAAAAACCGAGACGTATGTTTCGGTCCAGAGGGTTAGTCCCAAGCAAATTAGTCAATTGCCGTCTATCGGCGGAATACCTGATATTGCTCAATATTTACAAATATTGCCCGGTGTTGTATTTACCGGTGATCAGGGAGGTCAATTATATATTAGAGGAGGCACTCCAATACAAAACAAAGTATTACTTGATGGACTTGTTGTATATAATCCGTTTCACTCAATCGGCTTGTTTTCTGTTTTTGATACCGATATAATTAAAAGTGCTGATGTATATAGTGCCGGTTTCGGTGCCGAATACGGAGGGAGAATATCTTCTATTTTAGATATTAAAACAAGAGACGGCAATAGAAGAAAACTAGCCGGAAAAGTTGATATCAATACCTTTGGAGCCAAAATGGTCTTGGAAGGACCCATTGTAAAAAACAGTAATGAAAATAGTCTTTCTTTTTTGCTATCACTTAAAGGTTCCTATTTGGAACAAACTTCTAAATGGTTTTATAAATACGCTAATGATAACGGTTTACCATACAATTTTTTTGATGGATATGGAAAAATATCGTTACAAACAACCAATGGTAGTCGTGTTAATTTTTTTGGTTTTAGTTTTAACGATGCCGTAAATTACCCCGATATAGCTTCCTATAAATGGAATTCTTGGGGTGCCGGTGCTAATTTCCTACTATTACCTTCCATGTCTAATATGCTATTAGATGGTACTTTTGCTTTTTCCGATTATAAAATCGGTTTGAGCGAATCAACCTCTCCCTTACGTTCCAGTCATATCAACGGATATTCATTCAATTTGAATTTCACCTATTTATTTGGGATTAATTCTCTGAAATATGGTGTTGAATTTTTAGGTTCCTGGTTAGATTATGATTTTACTAATCCTTATGGAACAGACTGTGGTCAAGAAAGCTTTAATAGTGAATTTGCTTTCTTTTTTAAATATAAATGGATTGTTAAAAAATTTATTTTTGAACCCAGTGTACGCCTTCATTATTATGCTTCACAAAGTGCTATTTCGCCCGAGCCACGCTTGGCTGTAAAATATAATATTACCGAAAATATTCGCTTGAAATTTGCTGCAGGGCTTTATAGTCAAAATATTATAAGTGCATCTTCCGATCAGGATGTTGTTAATTTGTTTTATGGATTCTTAACGGTTCCCGAGTATTTTCCCGATTCAATCACAATTCGTAATAGTCTTCAAAAAGGACAACATATCGTTCTTGGATGTGAATTTGACTTTTTGAAATATTTTAGCGTTAATGCCGAAGTATATTTTAAAAATTTCTCCCAACTTGCAAATATTAACCGCTATCAGATGTTTGAATCCGATGATGAATTTATTATTGAAACCGGAAAAGCCTATGGAGCGGATGTTACCGTTAAATTCGATTATAAGAAATTAAATGTCTATTTTGTTTATGGGTTAAATTATGTAAATCGAGACGATGGTACCATCGTTTATCGTACGCACTTTGATAGAAGACATAATATTAATGTTACGGCTTCCTATGCCTTTGGTAAAAACGACCTTTGGCAGATTGATGCCCGATGGAATTATGGTTCGGGATTTCCTTTTACTAAAACAAAAGGTTTATATCCAAAAAATGAACCAACTACATCTATTAACAACGATAATACTTCCGGAAATGAAGTGTTAGGTATTATATATGATGAAATAAATGGAGGGCAATTGCCTGATTATCATCGTTTAGATTTAAATTTTAAACGCAAATTTATTTTAAATCCTCGTTCTATGATGGAACTTAATGCCGGTGTTACCAATGCGTATAATTATTTTAATATTTTCTACGTCAATCGGAAAACAAACGAAAAGATTTACCAGCTACCGTTAATGTGGAGTTTAAGTTGTAATATAAATTTTTAAAATCATGATTCCTGATTGGCAATCAAGAACGTTATTGTTGTTAGGGGAAGAGAAATTATTACGCTTACGGCATGCTCATGTATTAGTTGTCGGTTTAGGTGGAGTAGGAGCTTTTGCTGTTGAAATGTTATGTAGAGCCGGTATTTATAATCTTACATTGATTGATGGGGATATCATTGAATCGTCGAATCGAAACCGTCAACTTCCGGCTTTAATTTCTCAAGAAGGATTGAATAAAACGTTAGCCGTAAAAAATCGATGTTTGGAAATTAACCCTGATGCAAAGATTCATATTATTACTGAATTTATTAAAGACAATCGTATAGGCGAAATTCTTGATACGGCTGCTTATGATTACGTTGTTGATGCTATTGATACTTTATCTCCTAAAATACAGCTTATTATCGAAACTATTCAAAGACGTATTCCTTTGGTTAGTGCTATGGGAGCAGGTGGTAAACTTGATCCTTCATGTATTCAGGTAGCCGATATATCCAAAACGTATCAATGTCCGTTAGCCGCTTCCGTAAGAAAACGTTTAAGACGTAAAGGCGTTGATAAGGGGTTTAAAGCAGTTTTTTCATCTGAAACTCAAAATATGGATGCATGTATGGAAGGCTCATCGTTCGAATGTAAACAAAGTACGGTGGGCACAATTTCCTTTATGCCTGCTATGTTTGGTTGCTGGTGTGCCTCGGTTTGCATTAATGATTTATTGTCATAAAAAAACACTGAAAACACACAACGAAAAAACGGAAGATTTTTTATTATTCAAACTCTTCTTCAAGTTCTTGGATTTTCTTTAAATATTTGTCTTTGTGTTTTTTATCAATTTTATTCGTGTCGTATAATTTGGATACCTTCCATTGATATTCTTTCATTAATTCAATTTGTTGTTTTTTGAATGTTTTATCATAACTGAAATTCGTTTGATTGTTTTTAAATGTCATCCACGAATTGCTGAATTTTTGATGGGTAGAGAGTAAATGGTCGATTTTTTTAAGATTTTGAATTTCTAAAGAAGGTTTTCCTTGATCTTCTACATAGAGTTTATCATAGATTATGGTATATAATTCCGTTACTAAACTATCAGCAATTAAATCAGTATTAATTAAGGCACAAACAATATCAACGTCGGAGGTATTATTTGTTTCCGTTAAATTCCAAAATAAATGTAGGGTAACCGCTTCTTTCAACGAACCTAAATTCGAGTAATTCATAATAAACCAATCGGTTACTTTCTTATTGTTTTGAGCCTTATCTAAATTTTTAATAAGATACAGTTTGATTTTACTGTTTTTTTCTGTTTGCAGTTCCGAAAGTATAAAAGAAAGAATGCTGTCGGAGTAATTATTATTCAAACCACTTATAATTAAAAGTTTATCATATTCTTTGGCGTTCTTATAGTGAGAAATCAGTTGTTTGCCGAAAGCATCGTTATCCAAATAGGGTAGGATACTGAACGCATAACGTGAAATGAGCCACGAATCATCGTCTACATAGTCTTTGAGTGTTTTTTCAAAAGGTTTGGTCTTTGCACCGTATAAACCTTGTAACGCATTTATATACTCAAGCTTAATACTTTTTGTTTTCAGTTTAACACGAATAAGTTTACTTGCAATTTCTTCTTTGTTCTTATATTTTTGTCCAAAATCAGAGAAGAATCGTAACGAACTACACACTATCCATTCATCATCGGAAAAAAGTAAAGATGCAATTTTTGTATATATTATTTTTGCGTTGATATATGCAATGCTATCCTCTATCGTGTCGGAGGATAGGATTTTAGCATACTTAGTAGCATCTCCAATAAATTGACAAACAGCAGAATAAACAATCTCAGGGTTTTCGTTATCCAATAGTTTAATGTAATCCGTATCCGTATATTCGGGTATAGGAACACTATTTAAAGGAATTAAGGGTTTGTTAGGTCCACAAGCGAACATTAGAACGCTCAAACAGATTCCCATAGCCATTTGACGGATGATTTTTCGATTTGGTTTCATGTTTAAATTTTTTAATGGTTAGTTATTTCTTGAATGAAATCTTTTTACTAATTTATATTTTTTTATTTTTTCATCGCTACAAAAGTAATTAATTTGTAAATGCATTCGTATAATTTTATAAATATTTTTTGGATTTTAAGGTAAAAAATTATTTCTATAATAAAAATGGACAATTTTCTCATCTTTTTCCTTTCGACCTTAGCTGTTTAAAAATAATCTGAGCAAATCTGTGGGCGAAACAAGCTGACGGCTGACGTCTGACTGCTGAGTGCTATTTTCTTTAATACCCGTACACCAACATATAGGTATCGATTTTACGGAAATAAATCGTATGTTCGGCTTTAAAATCGGGTAGGGTAATATGAGCGGTAGTATGTTGACTTTGAGATGGATTAAACTTTTGTAAAGACAAATGTTCGCTAAACAAGGGTTCTTTGTCGGAATACATTTTATACAGGCATTCTTTCGCACCCCAATAAATATGCAGCAGTTCTTTGTTTTGCAAATCAATTTCCCCCATTTCGGTGGGTGATAAAAATCGAGAAGCAAGGCTAGGCATGTGTTCTCTTATTTTCTCAATATCAATACCTACAAGCTGAGTAGGCGATAAAATTACGGCTGCATAATCGCCCGAATGAGAAACGGAAAGATGGACGTTTTCGCCTTCGATAAACGGTTTTCCAGTATCGTCGTAATACAAGGAAAAATTCTTTTTAATTATTTCTTGAAGTAATATGCGATATGCCAAACGATGTCTGCGTTTTGTATCGGCTTTTAACGCTAAAAGTTGTTCTTTCTCTTCTGTTAAAACAGGACGTAAGCCAAACAAGGTCTGTTCGTCTTCATCAATTTTCCAAAGACCGATAGTGCCAACATTGTCAATATTTTCTATCCATAAAAGCGGCATACTGACTTTATTTAACCGTACTGCCGTTGTCGGTATTGTTGACGGGAGAAACGAGGCTGAGTTCGCCTTTTGAGTTTTCTGCCATAAGAATCATACCTTTGGAATAAATACCTTTAATTTCTTTTCCTTCGAGGTTGACAAGCATAACGACACGTTTGCCAATCAAGTCTTCGGGTTCGTAAAATTCGGCAATTCCGCTTACGATGGTACGTTGGTCGATGCCGGTATCAACTTTTAATTGTAAGAGTTTCTTGGTTTTGGCAACTTTTTCAGCTTCTAAAACGGTGCAGGTACGAATGTCCATTTTTTGAAAATCGTCATAAGTAACGCTTTCTTTTTGAGCAACAACCGAAGCATGTGATTGGTTGGCTATTTTACTGTCGGCAAGTTTCTGGATTTGTTTTTCAATGTCGGCATCTTCAATTTTATCGAACAAGAGTTGGGGCTCTTCAAGGATATGGTCGTTGCAGAGCAATTGAGCGTTGCCGGCTTCTTGCCATGATAATTTCGGTAAATTCAACATATTGCGTAGTTTACCGGCTGTAAAAGGTAAAAACGGAAGCGATAATATAGTGAGGTTGGCACAAATTTGCAAGGCAATATTTAAAATGGTTTCAACACGTTGTGGATTTTCTTTGTAGAGTTTCCACGGCTCCATGTCGGTTAAATACTTATTTCCCATGCGAGCAACGTTCATTAATTCGGATAGTGCTTCGCGAAAACGGTATTTTTCGATGTTCTTTCCGATAAGTTCGGGAAAAGCGGACAAAGCATTGATAACGGCATTATCTTCGTTGGTAAGCTGTTTTATGGCAGGTACTTTACCCCCGAAATATTTATGAGTCAGTACCAAGGTTCTGTTTACAAAATTACCGTAAATTGCCAATAATTCGTTGTTGTTTTTTGCTTGAAAGTCTTTCCATGTAAAATCGTTGTCTTTGGTTTCGGGAGCATTGGAAGTCAAGGTATAGCGTAAAACATCTTGTTTATCTTTAAAGTCTTCCAAGTATTCGTGCAACCATACCGCCCAATTGCGAGAGGTGGAGATTTTATCGTTTTCCAAATTCATAAATTCGTTGGCGGGTACGTTTTCGGGAAGAATATAAGAGCCTTCGGCTTTTAACATTGCCGGAAATATAATACAATGAAAGACAATGTTATCTTTGCCTATAAAATGTACTAATTTCGAATCGTTCGATTTCCAATAAGGTTCCCAATCTTTATTTTCACGTTCTGCCCATTCTTTGGTAGCAGAAATATAACCGATGGGAGCATCAAACCAGACGTACAATACTTTACCTTCGGCATCGGGAAGAGGCACTTTTACACCCCAATCCAAATCACGAGTAACGGCACGAGCACGTAAACCCATATCAATCCATGATTTGCATTGACCATAAACATTCGTTTTCCAATCTTCTTTATGGTTTTTCAAAATCCATTCACGGAAAAAGTCTTCATAATCTTCCAAGGGGAGAAACCAGTGTTTGGTATCTTTCATGATGGGTTTATTTCCGCTTAAAACGGAAGTAGGATTGATTAAATCGGTTGCATTCAAGCTCGTTCCGCAGGCTTCGCATTGATCACCATATGCACGTTCGCTGCCGCAATGCGGACAGGTTCCGGTGATATATCGGTCAGCTAAAAACTGTTGAGCTTCTTCATCGAAATATTGTTGGGTGGTTTTTTCAATAAATTTACCTTCGTCATAAAGTTTTTTGAAAAAATCGGAAGAAGTTTTATGATGCATCGGGTTGGAAGTACGCGAATAAATATCAAAGCTGATGCCGAATGTTTCGAACGATTGCTTGATAATCTTATGGTAACGATCCACAATGGCTTGCGGTGTAGTGTTTTCCTTGCGGGCTTTGATGGTAACCGGTACGCCGTGTTCATCGGAACCGCCGATAAAAAGAACGTCTTCGCCGATTAAACGTAAATACCGCACATAAATATCAGCCGGTATGTAAACTCCGGCTAAATGACCGATGTGTAAAGGTCCGTTAGCATAAGGAAGGGCAGAAGTAACGGTATATCGTTTAAATTTTGTTTCTGTATAAGACATGAATTTCAGGTATTTATATATTAAAGTCTTTTATGTTTAAAGATTTACAAAGGTACTAAAAAATAAAAAGTATTTAAAAGAAAAATTAAATCCCGTTTAGAGGAAATAGGAATGGTAATATTAAAACTTCTTTACGGCAATAACGGTATTATAAGTACTTTTAATTATCTCATTTTGAAAATGATTATACATTCCCCATGCATTTATCCCGGAAGCCTCGGTGGATGACCAAAAAATAGTACTATTATCAAAGGAAGATAAACCTAAATTTGTGTATGCTTTAGAAATTACATCCATTGAGTCGCTTACAAGCTGAATGTCGTTAATAGCCGGCAAATGCCATCCTGTAACGGAACCTGTGTTTTTATCATTACACCATTTAAAAGCCGGAAAATTTTGAATGCCAAAATTACTTTCCATGATGGCGTTATAATTATACAATCCATCATCATCGCTTGATGCATTCATCAATATGGCACAAAATTCATCATTTGCCCATTGTAAGTTATTGAAATCCAAAGATAAAATCATCCCATTTGCACCGCTATTGCTTATTCGATAAACAATACCTTCAACAGTATTAACATGATAATAATCGCCTATAGCATAGATATGAGGAATAATGGTAATTGAAATGGAAGATTCAGATGTTTCTCCTTTATTATCAGTTGCTTGAATTGTTAATATGTGATTTCCTACGGTTAATTCACCCGGAAATATTGTCGTCTTAAACGGTGAATGGGTTAATTCGGTATAGGTATTATTATCAATTAAAAGTTTAATAGATGCAATACTTCCATCTTCATCTTCTGCCTTCATTTCAATAGTAAGCGTATCGGTATTTTGAAAGCTTTTGAAATCTTCAGGACTGAGAAAACTACATGTCGGTGTCTTATTACAACTTAAAAACGATATAGCTAAAACAATGATAGTCAAATAAATAATTCGTCTCATAGGTATAATTAAACGAGTAGGTTAAAAATTATGCGAAAATATACATTTTATTGAAATGAAGTTTATACTTCGTTCTAAAAGGATAAATTTTTTTAATTATAAACAAAAAAAATCCACTTAAAAAAAGTGGATTTTTGAATCTATTTGGCTTTTATATTTTCACCGGCATCGTCAATAATGAGTTTATAATACCAATCGGGGTATCGGGGTTGATCGGGAAAAGCGGGAATAGTTTCATTATTTCCATTATTGATAAATTTACCGTCTTTTACCTTCTTTACATTGCCGTCAACATACTTAACAAGTAAAAAGCCATAAAGGTCTTTCCAGCGGTTAAACGTCGTTGCAGCGGCTGTATTCGAGAAATTATTGATAGCATTAATGCCGGCTTCTTTATTGGATAAATATTCGGCTGCAAATTTTTCGGATTGTTGTTCAACCATTTTAATAAAATTGGATTCCAATTCGCTTTGAACAGGTTGAATATCTTTTATCATGTCGTTATAACGCGTATAAGCATAATTAGAAACTTGGTTAAATAACCAGAAAGCAGCGGTAGGAGAATACGAAATCATACTTCCGTTTCCGACGGCAATATAGTGAGGAATTTTAGTAATTCCACAAAATATCGGCATATAAACGGATGTATAGCTGTCGTCAACACCAAACCAAATAATACCGCCAATGGGAGCGGGATATTTACTGCGACATTGAGCAATGAACGAGAATCCGGTTTGTTGCGTTGAAATAGCTCTTTCATGGATATATTTTACGCCGTTATAATCCCACGTCATAGGTCGCCAGCGATAAGGGCAGGTAAAAGGACCGGCACCCACATCTTTGGTCATATCCATGGAAGTTCCTTCATAATGATCTCTCATTAAATTAAAAACGTCTTTAACGTCTAATTTTTGATTAGGTTTAATCCATAGTGGCATACGATTTTTAAGATTGTCACCGCGAGCATAATCTTCGT
>CAYZQG010000051.1:0-11167 GCA_964480685.1 uncultured Lentimicrobiaceae bacterium | reverse complement strand
TAGTGTAAATAATGTTGCTTTGGTAAATGGACGTCCTTTGACATTGAATTTGAAAGAATTGATTCAATATTTTGTAGAACATCGTCATGAAGTTGTCATACGTCGTTCACAATATGATTTACGGAAAGCACAAGAAAGAGCACATATCTTAGAAGGATTGCTTAAAGCTTTGGATATTATTGACGAAATCATTGAATTGATAAGATCCTCTAAAACGGTAGATGAAGCTCGTAACGGGTTGGTAGAAAAATGGACTTTTAGTGAGCTTCAAGCTGCTGCCATTGTCGAAATGCGTTTACGTCAATTAGTAGGTCTTGAAAGAGAAAAGCTGCAAAAAGAATACGACGAATTACAAATAAAAATCGATTATTTGACGCGACTATTGGCTAGCGAAGAAATGCGAATGCAAATTATCAAAGATGAATTACGGGAGATAAAAGAAAAATACGGCGATGAACCCCGTAGTAAAATTGAATATACAGCAAGCGATTTTAGAATCGAAGATACTATTTCCGATGAAGATGTTATTATTACCATATCTCATCTCGGATATATAAAACGAACCAGCTTAAGAGAATATAAAGTGCAAAATCGCGGTGGAAAAGGTTCTCGCGGCTCTGATGCACGTGATACCGATTTTATTGAACATCTTTATACCGCAACGAATCATAATTATTTATTGTTCTTTACCGAAAAAGGAAAATGTTTTTGGTTGAGAGTCTTTGAAGTTCCCGAAGGTTCTAAAGTATCGAAAGGACGGGCTATTCAAAATCTTATCAGTATAGAGCCCGACGATAAAGTGAAAGCGGTAATAAATGTAAAAAATCTTTCCGATAAAGAATACATTAACAATAATTACATCATTTTATGCTCTGAAAAAGGAGTTATTAAAAAGACTTCGCTCGAAGCTTATTCTCGCCCACGTCAAAGCGGTATTAACGCAATCACGATTCGTGAAGGAGATAATCTATTGGAAGCTAAGCTAACAGATGGTAATTCGGTTATTTTAATGGCACTTTATTCCGGAAAAGCCATTCGTTTTCACGAAAAAACCGTTCGACCCATGGGACGGAATGCTTCCGGTGTACGTGGAGTAACATTGGCAAATCAATTAGATAAAGTGATTGGCATGATTTGTCTAAATCAAAATGCTGAAAATGCGGACGATATATTGGTTGTTTCTGAAAACGGCTTTGGAAAACGCTCCTCATTAGAAGATTATAGAGAAACAAATCGTGGAGGTAAAGGAGTAAAAACGATAAATATAACCGAAAAAACAGGTAATTTAATCGCTGTTAAAAATGTCAACGACAAAGATGATTTGATGATTATCAATCGAAGCGGCATTATTATTAGAATGAATGTCTCTGATCTTAGAGTGGTTGGTCGTGCTACGCAAGGAGTTCGATTAATCAACCTGAAAGACGATGATATCATTGCTGCCGTTACCCAAGTGCCTTCGGAAGAAAATGCTGACGAAATGGAAGTTGATGCAGAAAATTCGGAAATAATTATTGAAAATGAAGAAAATAATAATTTAGCATAAAATTTAAAAATAACCTTTTAAAAATAATCAGTATGAAAAAATTTCTTTTTATTATTGGATTAGTAAGCATGATAAGCATGAGTTTCGCCCAAAAAGATTTATCCAGTGCTTATAATCATTATATGAATCAATATTGGGATAGAGCTAAAATTGCCATAGATAAAGCAACAGAAAACGAAGCTACTAAAAATGATGCAAGAACATGGTTGTATAGAGGTAATATATATCTGCAATTAGGATATTTGCAAATGGATGATATTCAAGGCGAATACGATGGTCTTTGTGATAATTGTGGAGAAATTGCATTTGATGCTTATCAAAAAGCCATTCAACTTGACAAAACTATTGAAGTCAGCAGTATGGGTATTTCTACACCCTTAAAAGGTTTAGCGTTATGTTCCGATTTACTATATAATGAAACAGTCAATCAATTGAAACAAAATAATCTCGAAAAAGCTTTTATTTATGCTGAAAAATGTTATAAATGCAATATTGAAAGTGAATCCGGAAATTATATTTATGCGTTGACCGCTGAATATGTTAAAAAAAATGATATTGCTAAAGAACGTTATCGTTATTTGGTTTTAAAAAAGACAAAAATATTAGATGCTTATATTCGATTAGCATCCATATATAAAGAAGCTAACGATACTGTAAATACTTTAAAAGCAATTAATGCACGACCTGCAAGCGATACCACATTTGATGTTGAATATATTATAAATAAAGCTGTTGTTTTAATGTGGGCAGGGAAAATTGATGAAGCTACCGCTACTATGGATGCTGCTTTAAAAAGAGATTCAACTAATTATTTATTGTTATTTGGGTTGGGAACCGCATTCAGCGATCAAAAAAAATATAATGAAGCAGAAAAATATTTATTGAAAGCCATGAGCATCAAACCTGAAGAAATAAATGTTGTATATAATTTAGGAAATAGTTATTATAATCATTATGCCGATATTTTTAATTCTCTGGATACAATAAAAGATAATGCAGCATATAATATAGCTAAAGAAGAAAGTCAAATATTGTTAAGAAAAGCATTACCACTTTTAGAAAAAGCTAAAAGTTTAGACGCTACAGATAGAAATACGCTAATTATGCTTAAAACAATTTATCCCCGATTAGAATATAAAGAAGGTGAAAAGGAAATATTTGATGCGAAATTAAAAGATGTTGAAGAAAAATACAACCTTCTCAAAAAGGAATAAATACTATTAAAATAGATTGAAATAATTATTTTGATTTCAATTGTTGTAAATACATTTGAATGGTATTTTCTAAGCCGTAATACAATGCATCACAAATTAAAGCATGTCCAATAGATACTTCTTTTAAAGATGGGATAAATTGGTTGAAATAGGCTAAATTATCCAAATTAAGGTCATGCCCGGCATTTATTTCCAATCCCATTTCATCTGCTTTCATCGCAGCTGCAACAAAATTATTTATGGCAAGTTTTGGATTTACCGGATAAAGTCGAGCATACGATTCGGTATATAATTCTATACGTTTTGTTTCACATGCAGCAGCATGTTCTACTATTCGTGTATTAGCATCCACAAAAATGGAAGTACGAATACCGGAACGATTCAAAGTGTCTATAATTTCTTTTAAAAATGAAACATGTTTTACGGTATCCCATCCGGCATTGGAAGTAATGGCATCGGGCGGATCGGGTACTAAGGTAACTTGATTAGGTTTTACCTTTAAAACCAAATCAATAAAAGATTTGGAAGGATAACCTTCTATATTCAATTCGGTAGTAATAATAGGTTTTAAATCCAATACGTCTTGATAACGTATGTGTCGTTCATCAGGGCGGGGATGTACGGTAATTCCATGAGCACCAAACCGTTCACAATCCTTTGCCACTTGAATCACATCGGGGAGGTTATGTCCGCGTGCATTACGTAAAGTCGCTATTTTGTTGATGTTTACACTTAATCTACAAGAGTTTTTCATGATATCAATACTTATTCAAATAAAAAGCAAAGATGAAATATTTTTGAATTCAAATGATCAATGCTATTGGTGTAAATATTGTTATCATTTTTTAAAAGATTAAGCATTCCATAAGACATTTTGAATTCAATAGCAAATTTAAACATATCCATATACATATCTATACCGGCACCAACTTGAGCTTGGACGTCGCTACGAAGTAATTTTAATTTAATAATGTCGGGATTTAAAGAATTTTTCTTCGCTTGCGAAGCTAAGTCAAGACTGTATTGAACTCCTCCAATGACATAAAAACGCATGTTTTGCATTCGAATGGATTTGAATTTAATCAACAACGGAAAATCAAGACTGACCGATTCTACTTTTTTGTTTACTATATAAAGGCTTGTATTGTTGTATTTTATGTTATAAGTTATAGTTCTGTCTATTAATGAAATTTCAGGAATAAAACGAAGATTGAAATGTTCGCCCAAATGTAAATCGGAAATAATGCCAATATTAAACCCGCTCATGGGAGAAGTTTCAATCACCATTAATGAATCGAAAGGATTAAGATTAGTTTTGGGTTTAATGGCAAAATCAGCATTATTGAACCCTATCATAAACCCGAAATGGAATTTCTTTTTATCGTAATTTACTAAATTAGGAGCTTTCAAGGGTCTTCTTTGCGCTTGCAAAAGAGAATTATGAGCTCCAAAAATAATAATGATACTATAAAAAACAATAACCTTTTTCAACGGAATTAATTTAGTAAAACAATAACGCCGGTTTATATTATTTATTATTATTTAATATTTTTACATTAAAAAAACCACATCAATAGGATATGGTTTCTTAGTTGCGGAGACAGGATTCGAACCTACGACCTCCGGGTTATGAGCCCGACGAGCTACCACTGCTCTACTCCGCGATATAAAATAATCGCCCTGAGACAAATATCGCTGCAAAAGTAGATAAAATTTAATTAAAAATCAATTATATTTTAATTAAATTTTATGTTCATTCAATCAGTGATTTAATGATAACTATTTTAAATATATATTGAATTTTATCTTTTAAGACGCATTAAAAATCTGTCTTTTCGCATCAAAACGATTAAAAAAATATATTTTTTTGTTATTTTTTACCAATAAAAATATAGGCATTTGAATAATTTCCATTCATAGTAGGGAAGGAGGTTGTCTCGAAATGAATACAGTTAAAAGGAAGAGTACATTTTTTTACTCTTTCGATGGAATGATGACGCAAACATAATCCGTCTGTCAATTCAAAAATGCCATAAGTGTTGTATTTTTTATAAAATGTTTCATAGCGTTGGCAATTTCGTTCATCTTGATTTATCAGAAAGTCGTTGATGTAAATAATTCCGCCCGGTCTAAGAATTCGTTTAGCTTCTTGCAAGAGAAAATCTTGTTCTTCATCCTTTGTTATACAAGTTAGTACGGCAAATATCAAAACAGCATCCAATGAATTATCAGCGAAATCTATAGTTTTTTCTTTTTGTACACTTACATTGATTTTGGGATAAAGTTGTTTTGCTCTTTCGATCATTTTTTTCGAGAAATCAATTCCTTGTACGTGGGTATATCCTAAATTTTGTAATTCGTTGATTGTTCGACCATAACCGCAACCAATGTCTAAAATTTCAGCTTCTTTATTTATATTACGAACACATAATTCTTTGTTTAAAGGAGTTGTAAATTCTTTATTATAGGCTGCTTTGTTCCAAATTTCTTTTTGAATATCTTTCATACGTAATTATAAAAACGTTTTTTGATATAAAATGTTTTAAAAATCATTGATTTTACATGTAAATCCTCCTTTTATCCAGATGCCGGGTTGAACCAAATCGCCAAAATCGTAATAGCGTTGATTAAGTATATTGGAAGCTTCTACATAAAGCATTAACGTGCGAAATTGATAAGAGAGGCGAATATCCAATAAAAAATAGTCGGGGAAAGAGGTATAAACGCCTTTGGTATTGTTTATATAGGATATATATTGTCCTTTTCGTTTGTTATAGGATACGTTATAACCTATTTTTAATTCTTTATAAATGGAATGAATCAATTCAATTTTTAAATTATTTTCCAGATGATCAAGCACATAACGTGAAATGTAGGTTTCATCTTCTTGTTTGTCGGAATAAATATAGGTGTAAGAAAGAGTTGCAGATTCAATAAAAAATTTTTCATTTATACACTGAGGGAATAATTTAATAGCGCTTTCAATTCCAATAAATGAAATGGATGTGTGGTTGATACAATGCCAGATTTCTTCGTTTTTTTGTTTGATGAAATCAATCATATCCATTCCTTTTCTATAAAACATGTTGGCAGTAAAATGAAAATACGGGTCGGAATGATTTATATAGATCAATTGGAAATTGTAACCACCTTCAAGCGTATATGCTTTTTCCGGCAGGAGGTCTTTATTTCCTTGTATGTCAACACTTTTATAATAAAGTTCGGTAAAAGTGGGATTTCTTACACTTGCTGAGGCAGCTGTATAAAAGTTCTGTTTAATGGATTGATTCGTATGTTTTTTTATTTTACATTGATAGGAAAGATGAATTGCAGGAAGGAAATAATAGTTGTTTTTTCTAGTTGAAAAATGGAGCATTAAAAACGATAGATTGCCGGTGAAATTGGATAGGGTGTATAGTTGAGAAGCTGAAAAGCCTAGATGGGTTCTGCTTACACCACGGGTATAATATATATTTTCAAGATGGGTAGCAATAGGTTGTATAAGCGTATCTCCGATTGAAGTACTGATAATATTTTCTAAACGAAAATCAGCATTGAATGAGGTTTTACCTAATTTTGTAGTAAAATAATTGAGTAGATTTATACCGAATGTATGGTTGAAATGATAATTGTTTTTGCCCGGAATTTCTCCTTTTACTAATTGAAAACAATCTTTATTGTTGCGATAATACATGGATGGAATTATTTTTACGAAACTTTTATTTACAAATGTTAAACTTGAGATAAACGTTTGGGTGTTTTCATATTGCTCGGGATATTTAAGCGAATAAAATCCGTTAGCTCCATATTTTTTTTGCACATATCCCATTTGAAACTCCAAATTACCTTTTTTAAAACGACTGTTTGCTTGATAAAATCCTTGAACAATTGTAAAATCGGTATTATGAATATAACCATCGGAATGATTGTATTCCCACGAAATAAGATGATGGATGTTTTTAGTTTGAAAATGGAAACTTGTTGAAGTTTTAAATAATCCGTACATACCTGTCATTAAGTGAAAATTGAGCGATCCAATACTATCGGGTTTAGTAGTTATATGAATTAAACCCGAAAATGGAGAGGCTCCGAAAAGAAAAGCACTTGTGTTTTTATAAATTTCTATAGATTTTATTATATCAAGATTAATGGGTAAATTCATGGAATAATGACCGGTTTGGGGATCCGAGAAATTGATGCCGTTAACAAAAACTAAAGTTTGGTCGAAATTACCGCCGCGATAACTAATATCAGCTTGTGTTCCGTAAACACCTCTTTGTCGCATGTCAAAGCTAAGGAGACCATCTAAAAATTCGTTTAATGATTGTACCGGAGCTTGTTCAATATCTTTTTTTGAGGCAACACTTTGCAACGATACCAAGGGAAGGGATAACGCATGTAAAGGGATATCGGAGTTTATATTGATTTCTTTTAATTCTCGGTTAAGCATAATGGTGTCGTTCGATTGAGCATTAACAAAAAAAGGCAAGGCAATAAAAGAACATCGCAAACTGATAAAGCAAATATTAATGATTTTATGTAAACTGTTAAAAACGCTGAATTTTTGGCGGGTCCAACGTTTGAATGTAACATTATTCTTTCTGAATAAATGTAGTTTCATACTAATAAATGATTTATAAAATTAAAAATCATTCTTCAAATTTTCGTTTAATACGAGTGGGATGAATATTTTTATGGTCTGAAAATAAAGGAGATATATCATAAGCATCCGCAACCGAAAAGATACCGATTTGTGTTCTTCTAAGTGTTTTAAGATATGCTCCACAGCCCAACAGTTCCCCTAAATCACGAGCGATGGAACGTATATAAGTTCCTTTACTGCAAGTAATTTCAAAATCAATTTCAGGTAAATTAAAATGAGTTATTTGAAATGAATGGATAGTAATTTCTTTGGCTTTTATATCAACATCTTTTCCTTGTCGAGCATATTCAAATGCGGATTTTCCTTGAATTTTAACGGCGGAATAAATGGGTGGAATTTGTAATATAGTTCCACTAAATTGTTGACAGACACTACGTACCTTTTCTAAAGTAATTCCTTCAAGCGATTGAAAGTTGGTTGGAGGATGTTCTAAATCATAGCTTTCGGTAGTTGCTCCAAGTATAAATGTGCCGGTATATTGTTTGTCTAAATTCTGAAATTCGGGAATTTTTTTAGTGTATTTTCCAACACAAACTATTAATAATCCGGTGGCTAATGGGTCTAATGTCCCGGCATGACCGATTTTGAATTTTTTTTCTCCGGTATTTTTTCGGATTTCATATTTGAGTTTGTTGATAACATCAAACGAAGTCCATCGCAATGGCTTATCGATTAGAAGAATACTTCCATCTCCCAAGTTTATATTTTGAATAGCAGATAATATCATTTAACGAGGTATGCGTATCGTTTTACCGACAGTCAGTGGTTCGTTTGTGCCCAAATTATTTACTTTTTTAATTTCATCTACACTAACAGATTGAAAACGTTGAGCAATACTCCATAGTGTATCTCCCTTTTCGATTTTATACACAATATAATCACTTTCTTTTTTTACTGTAATTACTTTTGTAGAATCAAGGGTAAGTTTGTGTAGTGAATCGGTAGGGATTTTAGCGGCAAGAAGTGAATCGGATGCAACGGCAGGTCGAGTTTCTTTCTTTTCAACCGGAACTTTTACATAGCCGACAATTAATTTTTCGCCCGGATGTATAGTGCTCGATTTTCTGTTATTGAGTCGATAAAGTTCGGAAACGGGCATGTTGTATTTTTTTGAAATGATAGAAAAAGATTCGCCGCTTTTAACGATATGGAATTTATATTTTGTTGAAACGCAAGTAGAAGCTTCTTCAGCATTGGCAAAAGCAGCTTCAGAAATGCTGTGAGTCGGAAAATACAAGGAAGTGTTATAATTATATATGCTGTCTTTGTTTGTAACAAAAGCGTTGATATATTCTACCGGTAAAGTCAAAACCATGGGTTCGCACGATACGGGGACTACATTTCGTTTATATTGAGGGTTATAGCTAACAAGTTGCTCAATAGGCACATTGATTACGGCAGCCACTTGCTGAAAATGTAATTTATTGGTAATATGAACTGTATCGGTTAATCCAAGTTTTACTTCAGCCGGTTGGATACCGTATTTATCATAGTATTTCATGGCGTACATTGCTCCGTAAAAAGCAGGTACATAACCTCTTGTCTCTTTAGGCAGGTAGTTGTATATTTCCCAAAAATCGGTTTTCCCTCCCGAACGTTGAATGGCTTTGGTAACATTTCCCGGTCCACAATTGTAGGCAGCAATTGCCAATACCCAATCGCCCCAAAACATGTCGCTTAAATCTTTTAAGTGACGAGCAGCGGCTTCGGTAGCTTTTTGAGGGTCTCGACGATCATCAATCCAAGTACTAACATTTAAATCATACATTTTACCCGTATTGTACATAAATTGCCACAATCCGGTAGCTCCGGCTTTGGAAACAGCCGTAGGATTTAATGCCGATTCAATAACGGCTAAGTATTTTAATTCTAACGGACAATTGTATTTATCCAGGGCTTCCTCAAACATCGGGAAATAATATTGTGATAATCCAAGCAATAACGACATACTTCGATATCTCTTAGTATATAAATCAATATAATTGCGAATATGTGGATTATATACTAAAGGAAATAGGGTTTGGTCGGTAATGGCTTTGAGACGGAAATAATAAATAGAATCGATATTTCCCGAAGCAATATCTTGATAATTGAATGCATGTTGTGAATTTTCGTGATAAGTGGCTTTTTTCGCATACCAAGTTTCGTTAATTAAATTTAATTGCTCGAGTATCCGAGATTCTTCGTCAATCAAAGAAGTGTCTGTATTGGTTTTCAACTCGTTTTGAGCAAATGTTGGGATGCTCATCGAAACGCAAATTAAAATGAATACATATCGTAATCGCATAGTATATATTAATTTTATTTTAATATTGAATTCGGTGAAATGAATTCAAAAATGATTTTGCAAATATACATTTTTTTTAAATAAGAACTTATTTTTTTAAAATCATGATTTCAACTCTTCGATTTAGGTCTTCTTCTTCGGTTGTTCGTTCAAATGGAAATCGTTTATTCGATGAACCGAAGCCTTTGTATTTTATTCTATTAGCAGCTATTCCCGATGCTACCAAATAAGCATATACCGCTTTGGCACGGTTTAGGCTTAAATGGTTGTCGTTATTTACATGGTCATAACCATCTTCTCCATCAAATTTACAGCAGATATGCCCTTGAATTTCAATTTCAAGGCTTGGATGATTTTGCATAATCTCCAATAATTGTTTGAGGGTCTTTTCCGATTCCGGTTTAAAAAGAGGCGTGCCGCTATAGAAAAAAATATTTTCCAAAACAATTTTATCTCCTATTTTCAATTCCTCTTCATTGAAAAACAAAGGTGTTATACTGTCATTGTTTGACGTTGTATCTTGATTAATGGCATTCAAACAATATCTGATTTCAGCTCGGCGGTGTGCTGCTACGCCGGCATCGTTTGAATCGTTTCTTTGATTAAAATTGCTGTTTGGATAAACGCCAAGTCCAATACATTTTTTTATTTTACTTTTTGATATTCCTTTTTTTATCAAATAATTATATACACTTTTTGAACGTCTTTTCGATAACTTTTGATTATAATCTTTTGTGCTTACAAAGTCGGTATAAGCTGTAATTTCTATTTCCGATATATAGTTGATTTTGATAATTGTGTCAATAATTAGTTGATTTTTAATTGAAATAGTGTCTTCATCCATGTCAAAATAAATAGTAGTGGTTTTCTTTTCTTGTGAAAAAGAAAGTAAAGTTGTAAAAATAAAGACTAAATAAATAAAAAATATACGCATAAATTAAAATAGTTTTTTAAAAAACCGAATTATGGAATATTTAGTATAAAAGAGTAATGAATGTTATCTTTTATTTAAAAAAAACATGTAATTTCGTTCAAAATAATTAATTATATATAATAAAAAAATCAATAATTTTCTTCAAATAGTATAAACAAAAAAGAGAATTCATGTAATCCTCTTTTTTAATTTAGTTATAGTATTTAATTCAATACAACTTTTTTAGTGATAATTTTTAAGTTAGTACTATCGTATATTTCAATAAAATATAATCCTGTAGTGTAATTACTTATGTCAATATTGAATTTTTGCTGTGAAATATATGATGACCATAGCGTTATTCCCGAAACAGATACGATTTTAATTTGATAATTACTTATATTTGTGTAATCTTCGCATTCAATCCATAAATTATCTTTTGTTGGATTGGGATATATTTTAATTTCATTATTGTTTTTTGAAAGATTGTCAATAGACGATTCTATTTGAATATTTAGCGTATCTTCTACCGTAATAGTATCAG
>CAYZQG010000050.1:0-11189 GCA_964480685.1 uncultured Lentimicrobiaceae bacterium | reverse complement strand
GAATACACGTTTTTCATCATTAATTTCCATAAAGGAATTTTAGTATTTAATGCCGTGCTTTTTAACAATTTAACCATAATACATCCCGGTGTTTGTACTTCATTTGAAAATTGACCAACTTGATATACGTTCGGATCACCGATAATAGTATATTGAAAAGCAACTGCAATTACTTGATCGGCATTAAGTTTGGATGTTAAAGAAATAAATCCTAATTTACTGTTAAAGGTGTATTCGCTTGAACTTAAAAGGCGAGCCGATTCAACTTTTTCATAATCAATTCCGGCGACCATTCCTTTACCTTGTAAATAAGTGCTTACTGCATTAATATCTCTTAATTTAGAGTAATCCATACTTTGAAGCAAGTTGTTAGCATTGCTATCCGGATAATTATGACCGGGTGCGGCTGTTCGTTTTACATTTTTGTTATATGGGTTTACTTCACCCAAATCGGAAAAAGCAATAATATTTCTATTTTCCTGTACTGCGGAGCCGATATTAGTTCTCCAAACTTCGATACGGGTAATAGTAATTTTTGAATTAATGAGCGGCAACGTACTCATAGCTTCGCCATACGTATCATAAAAATATTGAGCCAAGAAAAAGTGACGGTTTTCTTCATAATCGTCGGCTTTAAATTCAAATTCCTTCATCTCTGCTCCATTTTCAACAGCAATATTTGTTTTATCTCCTTTTTGTTGAGAGATAACGGTGGTGATAGTTGTTTTACCGAATTGCATTTGAGCTTTAACGCCAAACAAAGTCTGAGATCCCTGTATTAATGTACTAGTCAGTGGAAGGGTTACATCTCCAAATTCCAATAATTTTAAAATTTCATCTTCTTTACCTTCATAACCTAGTTTAAATTTGTTTTCAAAATTAAAAGATGTTTCGGTACTGTAATTCATATTATAATGAATCTTATCGCCAATACTTGCTTTTAAATTAACTTGAATATTTTCATCAAAATCGAAACGAGTTTGTTTACGAGCATCCGCTATTATAGCTGTATTGTCATTTTGAGTATGAATCAATCCGAATTTTAATTCTACTGAACCGGATGGCTCTATTTTGATTAATTCACTTCCGAAAATATGCTCAAATGTTTCATTTGGAACGCGTATTTGCGGTATAATTCCTTGTTGTTGTGATTGAGAATTTAACCCTACCCCTGCCCTTTGTCGCCAATATTCGCGCATAGCTTTTTGAATATCATAATTCATATACTCTTCTACGGTCATGCTGCCGGGATTTCCATAATTGGTTTCACCTATTTTTTGTTGAAATGTATACTTGTTAGTTAGAGGGTCATATTCAATTTGCGTTGAATAATTTTTAGGATTTTTTAAATAAAAAGGACTTGTTGATTCATTATTAAAGGGATTTGTAGATAATTGTGGTACTATTTTTTTCCCTGAGTCATCCGGAAAAACATGCACAGAAAATCGCAAACTATTTGCTGATGTTTTTGCATGTATTTCGGATATAGAAATTGTTATTGATATTATCAATAACAATATTATGGGTATATTATATGTTTTATTGTCTACCTTTCTCACTATGATATTTTAAATCAAAAACTTAGAGTATTCTTAACGCTTGTTTAATTAATTCTTCAACGGTTAATGTCCCGTTTGAAGTTTTTAAAATTTTATCAATTGCTTTACCCGCTATTTGCTTCGAAAAACCTAACAATATCAGTGCAGATAACGCTTCATCCGTATTATTATTGTTATATTGCAAGGAAGTTTCTCCAATTTCCACCTCTGTTTTCAACACTTTATCTTTTATTTCGATAATAATACGTTGGGCGGTTTTAGCTCCTATCCCTTTAACAGATTGCAATACATTAGCATTACCGGAACTAATGTACGACACTAATTCTTTTGGGTTTATGGCAGATAATATCATTCGTGCCGTACTTGCTCCTACTCCCGAAACCGAAATCAATAAACGGAACAATTGTTTTTCGGATGAGGTAGAAAATGCATATAAAGTATGGGCATCTTCTTTTATGGCTAAATGGGTAAATAACTTACATTCATTGTTGATTTCCGGCAAAGCTGAATACGTATAAAGGGAAATATTTAACATATATCCCACTCCACCACAATCTACTACGGCATAAGTAGGTGTTTTTTCCGCCAATTTTCCTTGTATATATGCTATCATAATAGTTTTGCAATTGATTTTAGGTTTATATAACGTATTTTTTTAAAAAGTTATATATTCTTGTTTTTATTTTAAGCTAATATTTTAATTTTCAGGAACAAAATTATTAAATTAGGTATTTTATTTCATTTATTAATGGATTGCTTTTATCATTCTTGCCTTGTTTTGCATATCAAAACGTAATTCAATAGAGTGAAAATTAAAACCTTGTAGTAGCAGAATAACTTCATTAGCTAAAGACTCATTGATTTCCAAATATAATTTTCCTCCAATTACAAGATTTTTACAAGCCCATTGTGTTATTGCTCGGTAAAAAATTAAAGGATCTTCATCGGGAACGAATAAAGCGGCAGCGGGTTCAAATTTCAACACTTTATCATGCATGAATTTTTTTTCACTTTGTCGTACATAAGGTGGATTACTGACAATAATATCGCAACATTGATTAAATGAATTTATAAATTCTTCGGAAAGAATATTATAACATAAAAAATCAACTTGAACATCATTTGATAAAGCATTTTTTTTGGCAAGTTCCAATATTTGAGAGGTATAATCGATCGCATAAATTTGTGCTTTGGGATTTTTAATGCCAAACGCAATTGCTATACAAGCGCTTCCCGTACAGACATCTATCAATGTACCTTTACATTCCGGATTTTCTTTCAACATCCAAAACAGTAGTTCTTCTGTTTCGGGACGAGGGATTAATACGTTTTCATCTACGAATATGTTTGCTTCTCCAAATTTAGTTTTCCCAATAATATATTGTATTGGTTTTCGTGTATTTAATTCAGAAATAGCCTCATTTATTTTAAAAACAGTATCTTGTTTAATTTCGGTTTGCGGATATAAGCTTATGTGTAATTTATCAAAACCTGTAAAATGCTCTACTATACGATATGCCAACGCAAGTGCTTCTCTTTCATCTTCAAGGGGAAGCAGATTTTGATACACTTTTCCCCATATTTCTTTAACAGTCAACGTAATACTTATTAATCAATTTAAATTTTAACCATTAAAAAAATCTCTCCATAAAGGAGAGATTTTAATATTTCAAATAAGATTTTATTGAATATCCAATAATTCAACTTCAAACACCAAAGGGCTGTAAGGCGGAATCATTTCACCGGCACCTCTATCTCCATAACCGATTGATGAAGGAATAATAAATAAAGCTTTTCCACCTTTTTTCATCATGGCAATACCTTCGTCCCAACCTTTAATAACCTCCCCTTTGCCTAAATGGAATGTAAATGGTTCTCGTCCGATAGATGAATCGAAAACGGTTCCGTCCAATAACATGCCTTTGTAATTTACTACGCATGTTTGTCCAGCAGTTGGATTGGATCCTTTTCCTTTTTTCTTTTCAATATAATATAGACCAGATTCAGCAGGTGCTGTAGTGATTTTGTTATCGGCAATATATTTTTCAATGAATTGTTTTTCTTGATCAACCATTACTTGTAGACTTTTTGCTTTGTATTGGGCAGCCGTTTCAATTTTTGAAATGGAAATGGTAAACCAAAGCATAGTTTTTTCATTTATAAATGCAGGTTTGATTCCGTAATTATAAGCGTTGAAATACTTTTCGGCATTAATAATAAATGAAGCCGAATCGCTTTCGTGCATCATGGCTAAAGCCTCAAAAATATCACCTTGGAATTTAGATGGTTGCATCATTGTTGTTATTTTTTTGTAAGATTGAATAACTGAATCTTCTTTGGTACGTATCTCAATATTTATTGTCAACACATCATCATTTTGAGGCACATAACCGGATAAATTCTGAGAAAAGAATTTATAATAAAGACCGGATTCGGTTTTTTTGTAGCCTTTATATTCGTTACAAGCAAATAAAATAACCGATAATATAAGCAATAATGCTATTTTACCACAATTTTTCATATAATTTTTATTTAACGTCAAGAATTTCTACTTCAAAAACAATGGGAGAATAGGGTGGAATCGGACTTTGAGGATTACCTGCACCATATGCGAGATTAGATGGTATAATAAGTGTAGCTTTTCCATTTTTCCTCATTTTAAGCAACCCTTCGGTAAAACCTTTAATCATCATATCTTCTTGTAATACAAATTCCATGGGTTTTCTACCTTCACCTAAAGAAGAATCAAATATTTGACCATTAAGTAATTTCCCAGTATAATTCATAGTAATTGTTTTTCCTGTATCCACTTTATCACCATTTCCTTTCTTTATTTCAATATAATACAATCCACTTTCGGTTGGTTTTTGTTTAATATTATTTTTTAAAATATATGTATTAATTGAATCCTGTTCTGCATTCTTTGCTCTTTCAAGTTCAGCCTCTTGGATTTCTTTTTCTTTTTTCAGTTGATCAGCTGTTACAATAGAGTGTACTTTAATATTGTAAATTACTCTTTGGTCTTCACCCGATTTATAAAATGGAGGCATTTGAGCTCCCATTTTTGCAATTGAATCGGCCGAAATAGCAAAAAAAGCCACATCACCCACATGCAACATGCGTAAACCTTCGGTGAGGTCACCTTTAAAATCGGATTTCATGACCATCAGCAAACGTTGAGGATCGCCAAAATTTTCAAACAATACTGAATCGTTTAACGTTACTCTCATTTCGGCAACAAGTAAATCTCCCTCTTTAGCTTGTTGAGCTTTTTTATTTTCCAATTCGAATTTATAATATAAACCTGATTTGGTTTTTTCATAATCTTTGTATTTTTTTTCACCACAAGCGGTCGTTAAGATTACGAAACATACGACGGCAGTTAAGATTGATACTACTCTTCTCATTTTTTTTAATTTTTATTGTTTTTATGAATATTTATTATTTCGATTCTATAAATTAATGTAGCATAAGGGGGTATTTGGTCGTTATCACCTAATATACCATAAGCCATATAAGATGGGATAATAGCTTTGGCTTTATCCCCTAAACTCATCATTTTCAGCAATTCATGTACTCCTACCGGTTCATCCGATTCTTCAATTACAATAGTTTTAATACTATCTCTGGTAGAATTATAGACTTCTTTTCCATTAATTAGTGAGATACTGTAAGCTATATCCACTTTATCGCCTTTTTGCAAAAGAGAACCTTCTTTATCAACATCGATGGAATAATACATTCCCGTTCCGGTGGTTTTCATTTTCCAATGATAACGTTTTAACAAAAAATGAATATCTTTAGTTTCGTCTCTAACAATTAATTTATTGGCATTCAATATTTTTTCATCCAAATCTTTTATATTTGGTTTTGTTGGCTTTGTGGTTTCCGAATGGCAAGCTTCTATCAAAGCAACAAAAGATAAAATTATTATCAAAAAGAATGTTTGTTTCATATTATTTTTTATTAATACATTCTTTTAAAGTTTCTTCAAAAAAAAGTAGGGTTTCTTTCATACTACGAAACGAATCGGCACCGGCAGCATTTTTATGGCCTCCCCCATTAAAATATTTTCGAGCATATTCATTTGCATTAAACCCGTTCATAGAGCGAAAAGAAACACGAATTCTGTCTTCTCTTTCTACAAAAAATGCAGTAAATTCTATATCTTTTATTGACAACCCGTAATTCACAAATCCTTCAGTATCACCGTGTCTATATGAAAATTGTTTTAAATCTTCTTTAGTTAGATAAATATAAGAAGTAGCAAATTTATTTAAAACGGTTAAACGTTCCGATAAGCAATAACCCAACAAACGCAAGCGATTTTCGGAATAGGTATCATAGACTTTTCGATGAATAGCTTCGCCATCAATACCTTTTGCAATAAGTTTTCCTACTATTGCATAACTGGAACGATTGTTACAGGCATAACTTAAGGAACCGGTATCGGTAATAATGCCGACATACAAGCACTCTGCCATGGATTTGGTAATACACTCTTGTTCTTTTAACTTATAAACCAAAAAGTTGTAAATTAATTCGGAGGTAGAAGAAATCCCTTCGGGAACGGAATAATAAATATCAAATATAGATGAAGGAGCAATATGATGATCAATAAGAATTTTAATTCCTGTTGCCTTTTCGAGGGTTTCTTGAAGTAATCCGATACGGTTAGAGGCATTAAAATCTACACAGAAAATCAAATCGGCACGTATAATTTTTTCAATGCATTTGTCTAAATTTTCGGTAGCAACACTAATCTTCTCCGATTCGGGCATCCATTGTAAAAAATCGGGAAACGGATTGGGAGAAAGAATACTAACATCATGTTTTTTAGTTCTCAGAAACTCCGACAATGCCAAAGCAGAACCAACAGCATCCCCATCAGGATTGTAATGGATAAGAATAGCAATGTGTTTAGGCTTCGCTAAACTCTCTTTTAAAAATGCATTATCTTTCTTATTCAATTTCTTATGATATTAAATTACTTTTCAATTCTAATTCGGGCATCCACGGCAATAATCGATTTGGAGGTTCCCAATAAGGGATTTAAATCCATTTCAACAATTTCGGGAGCAGCTGTTACCAATGCCGAAACGCGAGCTACAATTTCAGCAAACAAATCTATATTAACCGAATCTTGTCCGCGTACACCTTCTAAAATCTTATATCCTTTTAATTGTTGTATTAACGATTTAGCTTCTTCACGATTTACGGGTGCCAAAGCAGCTTTAACATCTTTCATTACTTCGACAAAAATGCCACCCAAACCAAAAAGTACTTGATGCCCGAATTTTTCTTCTTTAGACGCACCAATAAAAATTTCGGTTCCAAAGAGCATCGGATATAATTCAACAGCGTATGTATCTTTAATTTTTATCAAACGATTAAATTCACGAATAACTGTTTCTTCGTTTTTAACATTTAGAACAACTCCACCTACATCGGATTTATGAAGAGGACCTACTACTTTCATAACTAATGGATAACCCACTTTTCTGGCATATTCTACCGCAGCTTCTTCGTTTATAACCTCCACTTCTTTTTTACAATCAATACGAGCAGCATCTAATAAAATACGCATATCTTTTAACGATAAATATCCGTTTTCACAAGTATCTACTACGCTACGAATTGCTTTCAAATCAACTGTAGGAATTTCAGGGTGTAAAGGTTGCGGTTTAGGTGTCTGTATAATTTTTGCTAAAGCATTTCCAAAAACACACTCCTCAGGAAAATTTATACGATGTTTATTATGTATAAAATCTTGAATTTCTTCTTTTACATTAATAATAGAAGGCAGAATAGGGAATATAGGTTTTTTACAGGTTTTCATTCTCTCATCTAAAAGAGCATAAACATCCCAATTGGGAAACAAACCCGGAGAACCAAAAATAACAGCCATTGCATCAATATTATCGAATTCATTTTCACATGCATCAATAATGTAACCCAATTGTTGGGCGGTACCGGTTGCCAAGAAATCAATAGGATTTCCTACCGATGAGCCGGGAAATAGTTTAGACAATAATTCGTCAGCTGCTTTCCCTTCGATATGAGGCACATCCAAGCCATTATTGGAAAGTACATCGGTCAACATTACAGCGGGGCCTCCGGCATGAGTAATTACAGCAATATTTTTCCCTTTAACTTCAGGATGCATAAAAATTTCACAAACGGTAGTCAGTTCTTCCCGATTATGACAACGCACGATACCCGCTTTACGAAACAGAGCATCAACAGCAACATCAGAAGTTGCCAATGCTCCGGTATGAGATGAGGCTGCACGACTACCTGCATCGGAACCACCCGATTTAATAGCTGCTATTTTACACCCTTTATTAATCAATGATGTAGCATATTGTATCAACTTTTTGGGTTGTGCAATTTTTTCCATATACATCATAATCACATGTGAACTTTTTTTCGAATCAAAAGTAGCGTCTAAATGTTCCAACACATCTTCAATGCCTGTTTGAGCCGAATTACCAACTGCCCAAACACTATTAAACGATAAGCCGTTAGTCATACCTTGTTCTTTGATAAAAACTGCCGTAGCACCTGAACCGGTAATAAAATCAACTCCTTTTGAGCTTAAAGGAGGAATGGGGGCATCGAAGGCACCACAATAATGAGTATTTAAAAAACCGGTACAATTAGGTCCTATTAAACTAGCTCCAACACGATTTACCGTATCTACAATTTGTTTTTCCAATAAAGCTCCGGCTTCGTTTTCTTCGCTGAACCCAGCCGATAAAATAATAAACCCTCGTGTGTTTTTACTATCTGCCAACACATTGACAGTAATCGGACAGTATTTTGCTGCTATAGCTAAAATAGCACAATCTACATGCGGTAAATCTTCTACTTTTTCATAACAATTAATTCCTTGAACTTCGTTTTCCTTAGGATTGACAGCATATACTGTTCCTGTAAAGTTGCTATCTAATAAATTTTTTAAAACTTTACCACCTGGTTTTTGTATATCATTTGAAGCACCTATAACTACAATGCTTTGGGGAGCTAATAATTTTTTGTGAATCATAATTATATCTTTCTTAATTACATAATAATATTAATTTATTAAATTAATAATAAAAAGTGAATTATTCTTCTCCTTGATTTTGTTGAGCATTAATTGCTTCAATAAATTCACTATATGTCATCACCTTTGCATTTGCCGGCATTAAAAATTCAGCCGGACTGATTTTCTTTTTCTTAACTTCGATAGCTTCAACGATTATTTTACCTTTTTCACCAATAATTTCTTGATATAGCGTATACCCTTTTAATCCGGGCGAATCAAAATTAATTCTTTCATCTACCCCAATTTCTTCGGTAGTAAAACAAATAATAGTTGTTTCTTTCCCATTTTCTAAATTTTCAAATTTTAAATCATATCGTTTACACGTATATCCGCATATAACTTTGGTTTCATCTAAAGGGGTTACCGTTAATTTAATCGTTTCTTTTTCTTCATCAAAATCTTCTTTTGTTTTTTTTACAACAATAATTTCAGTGGGAGTATCTAAAATTGTCCATTCTTGAGCCGAATCACCAAAACTTAATCTATTTTCAGTATATCCTTGATGAGGTATCGTTGTTTTTGTATTATTCCCTAAAATAATATATGTTATTACATTAGAATCATTTACCGATTTTTGCGATTCTTCTTCACTTTGGGATTTAACAACAAATTTTACCGTACCCGCAAATTCTTTTGTCTTTTGCGCTTTCAGTTCCACAGAGGTAAGACAACATATTATAGCAATGATTAATACCACTATTCGTTTCATCTTTTTATAATTTTATTTAATGTTATTAATTTGATTTTATTAAATGCAAAAGTAAACAATATTTCTTATCCATGCTTCATTTCGGATAAATTATTTTTACAAAGATGTTAGCATAATAAAGACAGTATTTCCACTTGTAGAAGATTGCTTATATTTAATATTTTTATGTCAAACAAAGGGAATTTATTTAATCCGAATTAGCGTAAATCAATTATATAATTTGAAACAAAGCAAGTGAATTTATACAAACAATCTACAACGAATCCTTTTTTGCCGTAGTAGTTTGCGAGCTGTCCTTATGTTTCCATTGCATAGGGGCACCTTCTTTAGGCATGGAATAAGTAATAGTAAGATTAGAATTTACATTTAAATCATTTCGTTTTTTATAGGGGAAAACATCAGCCATTTCACCGGAATAATAAAATTCGTAACCAAGTGAACCAAAAGAATAATTAATGCCATTTATATTTACATGAGAACCACCCACTTTAGGATTTGGGTTGGGAATAGATTGTGCAAATCCAACATTATACAAGGTAATAAGGATTTCAGGTCTGTCGGCAATTGAATAACCTGCTTTTTCCCATTGTATTTCAATTTGTTTAATTATGAGAGCAGCATACATATAACTCCAAAAATGATTTTGATAATTCACCAAACGATTATAACGTTCTGTGGTAGGATCGGTAGTAGAGAAATCCAATAAGTGTTCGTATTTTTTCCCTAAATAATATACGGACGTTGAATCTTTTAAATTCTTTTCAACGCGAATAGCCGTAAATTCTTTAATGCCGGTTACACCCAAAGAGAATTGTGATTCGACGGAAAGAATTTTTAGTGGACGAATAACGTTTTTATACGTTTCTCGTGAGCTATTAAACAAACGCATCTGTTCGCCTACTAATGCGGCTACTATCAAACGATGATCTACATTTGTTAATTGGGCAACACTATCAATGATGTTAACATCTTTTTCAACGGCAGCTTTAAAATATTCCCATTCTTCAATATTCATCCATTCAAAGAGAGAGGCAGCGTTTTTACCTCCTTTTTTATGTAAAACCGCATACGGTTTTCGTATTAAACGTTGAAATTCTTTATTATCTAGCAAACGAATTTTAACTGCTTCAACAGCATGATTAGCAATATTAATATCGTGATGGTTTAAAAAAGCATTGTAGATTAAACGAGCATTTTTAGGATATAACTGATTTAAAACATTAATAGTATTCATAAAATCAGTAGCTTCGGATATCGGGAAATAAGTACTATCGTTTTTCAAATCAGCATTTTCAGCCAATTGAAAATAACGATCATTTTTATCTACGCCTCCCGGATCGTTAAAGATGTGTAGCTTTACTCCAATAAAAGCAAAAGTAAGGATAAAACCGTAAATAGCAAATATGTATAATAAAATTTGAAATACTTTATAAAGCTTCTTTCTTTGTTTAAATTTCTCAATAAAATCTTTTATAATCATTTTATCAATAGTATACCGAAATTATAATATTAAAACAATTAATTATTTAATTCTACGAAACATTCTATCCCAACGAATTTTTCCATCCCCCCAATTTTTAAATTTATCGAGCGACAGCCAAACAAAAGCGGTTTTACCCACAATATGATCTTCAGGGACAAAACCCCAATAACGAGAATCGGCAGAGTTGTGGCGATTATCACCCATCATCCAATAATAATTCATTTTAAAAGTGTAAGAATCCGTTTCTTTTCCATTAATATAAATTTTCCCATTTCGTTGTTCAAGCGTATTTTCTTCGTATATACGGATAATACGTTCATAGATTTTCAGTGTAGAATCATTGATAAC
>CAYZQG010000049.1:0-11237 GCA_964480685.1 uncultured Lentimicrobiaceae bacterium | reverse complement strand
CTGTAAGTGAGAATGATATACAGCATCATAGAATGCATGAAGAAGCTCTGTTTTTTCATAAGCAAAGTATTATAAATTTGTTGTATTTAACAGAAAAACGAATTGTTTGTGTAGGAACTACCAGTGTACGTTCGCTCGAAAGTTTGTATTGGATAGGAGTGAAGCTCTATAAAGCGAAAAGTGAATGCCAAGCAATTGATAAAAAATGTTTTACCATTCAACAATGGGAAGTGTATGAAGATTTATCAAAATACAATATAACTCCAAAAACGGCATTACAATGTGTTTTAGACTATATGGAAGATAATAAGTTGGATTTTTTTTATGCTTCTACTTTTTTGTTTATCCTTCCCAAAATTTATCAATTGCGTATGACAAAGGGTATTATTACTAATTTCCACCAACCTCAGAGTACCTTATTGCTCCTAATCTCGGTTTTTGTTGGAGATAAATGGAAAGGAATTTATGATTATGCCCTCACACATGACTTCCGTTTTTTAAGTTATGGGGATGCGTGTTTGTTTTTATAAAAAAATTGCCGAGGTAAAGTAACAATACTGCAGCAAAATAATGATTGTATAGTGGTAAAATATGAAATTCTATTATATTTCTTTACTTAAAATCATGTTATTACATCCAATTTAATAGTAGGAAATAAGAATACAAACTATTATAATAAATAGAAAATAGGAATGTGTTAAATATCGTTAGGGCTTAGTTTAATGACTTTCCCGTTATCGGAAACAACAAGAACAAGGTTTCTTTCTTTTTTGGTTTGAATTAATTTTGAATGTGAAAGTTCTAGTCCCAATAAAATCTTTTCTCTGATGTTATTATTCTTTTTAGTCATATCAAGCTAACTGTTTTAAAGTTTCGTATGTGATAATATTCTTAATGTCAAATGTTTTATTTGTATAACCTTCGGCGATGAGTTCGGAATGTGTTTTTGAATTATCAAAAATCATCCAATAATCGCAAATAGGAATATATAAGTTGAATAAATTTTTTAGTCCGTTGTAATATCTACGCGTAATGGTAGTTAATGGAACATTATGCCCACCTTCGGTAACACGGATTTTAACTCTTTCGATGGCTAAATCAACGGAATCAAGCCAAAAGAAAACCAAAGTGATTTTAAAACCGAATTCTTTGGCTTTTTGAATGGTATTTGTGTATATTTTAGTTGATAGGGTGGTTTCTACGGCAAAGTCGGTTTGCGATTGTATTAATTTATCAATCCGTTTAATCACCATTCTACCGGCTTCAAAAGCAACTTTATCGGGATTGAGCGGAGATAAGCCTCGAGCGATTTCATCGGCATTTAAGAATTCCAAACAGGCTAAGGCTTCGGGTAATACAGTAAAAGAAGCGGTTGTTTTTCCCGCCCCATTGCATCCGGAAATGATAAACAGATTTGGTGTCTTCTTGATGGTATTCAATATTGAAAAATTAATAGGTATCTAAAATTTATTTTTTATTATAGATTTCGTATCATCCGAGCAAAAGTATAATTTTTTATTTAAAATTTATAGGTAGTTTACGTGTTTTTTTAACAGAGATATGTTAATAAACAGAATTTCTGACAAATAAATTTATGTAAATTGCTTGTTGCTCACTGTATTAAGTAGTTAGTTTTATGTGTGTATTTGTTTTTGCTAAGTGATTTATTTAGTTTTGTTTTCATTGTTTTTTAAAATAGTAAATCTCAATTTATGAAAAAGAAATGAGGTTTTCAATAGATAAATTTATTGGGGATTTGGAATCTTTTTGAATAAAAAGAAGAAGAAATATTAATAGTTAAAAACCGGCACCCATACCGAGATTTATACTTAAAGATTAAGAATGTTTAGTGGAAAAGGAAAACCGATTAAACGTGATATATTGTCTTGGTTCAATATTGAAGTATTTGATTGTAATTGTTTTAAAAATTAATATAATCCGATAAATTTGTCCAATAAAACAATGGCTCCGATATGGCAATACCGATAAAACATATTTTCCAACTAATAAAAGTAAGGGTTATAAGGAGCAAAGTCCAGATGTAGTGCTTTTTTGAAATTGAGTTTATATCTTTATTTTGTGGCAATTATTAGATAATGGGAGGATAAATCATTAAAACTTTCAACATCAGAAAATCCGATGCTTTTTAATAATTCTTCCGCTTCTTGTACATCAATACGTATATTCATGGCAGGTCCTTGCTGAGAGGGTTCTTTTTTCCAATCAACCAACACTAATTTTCCTGATGGTTGGAGTATACGTAAGCATTCGGTAAGTGTTTCTTTTACGCTATCCAATTCATGTAAAACGTTCATCATTAAAGTAAAATCAATTAAATTATCATGTAAAGGAATATGAAAATCAGCTAATTTTATAGGAATAATAGATGGATAGGTAGGTATAACTTCTTGTTTAATCCAAGCTATCATTTCGGATGAAATATCACAGGCATACACCGTTAATTGAGGGAATAAATCAATAAAAGCTTTAGAAAACAAAGCGGTACCGGCTCCAAAATCCAGCATAGTTCGGGGATGAGTTATTTTAGCTTTTTCCATTAGGAAAGAGGGGGGGGTGATTTGTAAGCGTAAGGGATTATTGAGTTTAAGCAAGTGTTGTGGGCTAAATATTTTATTTTCCATATTTTTAGTTGTTTACGAGTTTCATTGATTCGTTATTGTAGCGTTCGCCAATGTTAGGGTATTTATTTATAATGTTTTCAATGGTAGTAATATCCGATTCGGTAAGAGAAACAAAAACAGCCGAAGCATTTTGTTCCAGATATTTTCTTTTCTTAGTGCCCGGAATGGGGATTAGATGGTCGCCTTTAGCAAATAACCACCCCAAAGCTAATTGAGCAACATGTATATTTTTAGCGTTAGCGAAGATTTGCAATTCTTTCATTAATAGACAATTGTTTGTGAAATGCGGTTCGGTAAATCGTGGTAAATTATGACGAGGGTCGGAGGTGGGCAATTGACCAAGTGTTTCGAAATTTTCGGTAAACATGCCTCTTCCTAAAGGCGAAAATGGAACAAGGGTAATACCAAGCTCCTGGGTAAGTGGAAGTATTTCATTTTCAATATTTCTACTCAACAACGAATACTCGCTTTGCAAAGCGGTAATGGGATGAATGGCATGTGCTTTACGAATTGATGCTGCCGATGCTTCGGATAAGCCGAGGTAACGCACTTTCCCTTCTTTCACCAATTCGGACATGGCGTTGACCATGATTTCAACAGGAACATTTGGGTCAATACGATGAGCGTAATATAAATCAATACATTCAATACCTAAGCGTTTCAAGCTGTTTTCTATGGCTTTACGCATCCATTGTGGGGATGCATCGAATTTGCTGGCAAATAAATCGGTTCCTTTTTCGTAGCGAAATCCGAATTTTGTTGCAATAAATATATCTTTTCGGTTTTCTTTTAATACTTTAGAAATCAAGCGTTCGTTGTTACCGTTGCCATAAAAATCGGCTGTGTCCCAAAAATTTATACCAAGGTCTAAAGCTTTATACATAGTAGCTAAACTTTCTTTATCATCTCTTGTTCCGTATGCGTGCGACATCGACATACAGCCTAATCCAATGGAAGATATCAATTCATTAGTCTTGCCTAATATTTTAAATTTCATGTAAATATGTTATGTATTTAAAGTTATTATTTAATTAAAATCAGTGTTTTTGTGTGCAGGCTTGCATCCCTTTAACAATATCTTCACCACTGGGAATTTGAAATATCTCAAGGTCGAAATAAGGTGCCGTTGCTAAAATATAATTAAAAATATCGGATATAACTTCTTCATAATCTATCCATTCGGTTTTATCGGTAAAACAATAAATTTCAAGAGGCATTCCTTTTTCGGTAATAGTTAATTGTCGAATCATGAGTGTCATATCTTGGCGTATAGAGGTCGAATTTTTTAAATAGTATTCCATATATTGTTTGAAAATACCGATATTTGTAAGTTGTTGATTAGTATTTAACACATTGAAATCATGATTATTGTTATTGATTTCGATATTTTTTTCGAGAAGAAAATTATGAATAAGTTTATTCGCTGACAATCGTTTTTTTAATGTAGAATCAATAAATTTAATGGAACGGATATTAAAATAAATGGGACGGTTAATTCTTCTAACACCGCTTTGTTTCATACTTCTCCAGTTTTTAAAACTGTCGGAAATGAAATAGTAGGTTGGAACGGTGGTTGTTGTTTTATCCCAATTGCTGATTTTTACCGTGTTGAGGTTGATGGCTATTACTTCGCCATCGGCATTGAATTTTGGAATTTCAATCCAATCGCCAACGCGAATTATATCGTTGGAAGATATCTGAACACTAGCTACAAAGCCTAAAATTGTGTCTTTAAATATCAATAATACAATAGCAGAAAGAGCTCCGAAAGCACTTAATAAATAAAATGGGGATTTACCTATAACAAACGATACGATAAGAATTGCAACAATAATATAAATGATTATTCTAACTAATTGAAAATAGCTTCCTATGGGTTTATTGGTGAAAATTGGCGATGTTGAAATAGAAACCTCCGATGCCTTTAATAATGAAATAATTAATATCATAATGGCAATGATAATATAAATATCTGCCAAGGTTGATAAAAAAGGTATTATTTGTTTAAAATCAATAAAAATCAAAGGAATGCATGCTTTTACAAGTAGTGCCGGAATTAAATGAGCCAAATTATCAAGTGATTTACGTTCCACTAAAATATCATCCCATTGTATACGTGTTCGTTTGATAAATTTATAAATGGTATGGATAAACAAATATTTGGTTATGTAAAAACAAATAATTGAAATGATTATCAGCGATGCGACTAATAAAAGTAAGCGTAAATAGGGAATGTTTGTAATTTCTATTCCGGATGAAAAGAGTAGGTTATCTAACCAATTTAAAAAATTATTCATACGTTAATATTTGATTTATTGGAAATAGCATTGATTTCATTGGTTACGTCTTGTTGTTTTTTTGGATTTAACTGTAAGATTTGTAATGTGTTTTTTTGATTTATGAGTTGATTACAAACAACAATGCCTTTATCAATCAGGGCTTGTTTTTGATTTTTAGTTAAAGTGCTGAGAATAGTAATGGGATAGATGCCTGTTTGTTCAATCATTTCTTTTAATCCGTTTCCTTGTGGAAAATCCCATCCGATAAGATGCAAGCCGCTACAACGACCAAATTCAATCGAATCATCGGAGAAACGCGTATTGGTAACTATCCAACCCGAGAATGTTAAACTTTTATATTCAGGTATATTTTTTCTTTTTTGGATAATATCATCCATACGCGAACGGACATATAAAGGTACTTGAACATTTACATTTTTACCCTGATCCATGCTGTATTTGCATTCAATCAGATATTGAGAATGCTTGCAAGTAGCTATCACATCCACTTCATGCGACACACAATTACCTTCGACAATAACGCCAACTTCGGTTTTAAATCCTTGTTTTTCAAATAGTTTTCCCATAAAACGTTCAAAAGGATAACCGGTTGGTCCCAATTCCAAAATAGCTTGTTTTAATGCATAACGGGTAGCGCTTTCATGTTTGTTATGGTTAAGTAAATCGAAAGCATATTGATAAATTTGTTTGGTAGTAGTTCCGGAACGAATATGAGAGGTGATATTTTCAAGAATATCGTTGATAGTTGATTCGCTGGCTCCTGAATTTTTTAATGAATGACGGAGTTTGTTTTCATTAAATAATTCTTCTTTGCCCGATGCTTTGATGACAATGATTTCTTTTGGTGAATGATTTATCATTAGAAAATATTTTATAGGGCTTGATTAATGAAATTTTAATTCTATTGCAAAAGTATAAAAAAGAAACATAATTGTATGATAAAATTTAAAGATTCTTTGCTTTGCTGTAAACTATCGCTATCAATGAATTTAAATCATTGTTATTCTGACTATAAAGAAGAGGAGAGAGGAGGGGAAAATCTAATTTTAAACGATTCACACAAAAAACAAAATATACTTTTAGATACTATTCTTATTTTTAAGTGAATTTCACCAGAAATTACTTTTTTAGTATCTTCTTGTAAATAGTTGATTTAGCAATGGCTGTAAATTAAAATATTGTAAAACAGCTATATAGATAAGTCTTTTTTAGAAAATATGACGATTCCTATATAATATAAAGCCAATGCAATAACAGTCATGATTCCGAAATTCAGTAAAATATTGCTATGATTGATTATAGCATTTTTATCAATCAAAGTAATAATCGTGAAGTTATGTAAAAAATCCAAAGATTTGTCGGTATTACTCAGAATATCAATTAAAATGAATGCTATAGGTATTCCGGCACCAAAAGCTGTTGAAAGTTTGGACTCGTTAAATATACAGGAGGATAAGAAACTAATACCCGAAAAAATACCAAAAATTAAAAATATTCCGATATTTAAAATAATAAACGCATTAATATCTAAATATCCGGGGAATTTAGATTCGGCAAAAGTTATTCCTGTTATGGTCAGTACCATAATTTGTAAAGCAATCGTAGTAATAAAAAATAAAGCTTGTGTGAAAACGATTTGTTTGCGAGTATGCGGTGTTGCAAGCAAATATCCCATTGAACCTTTTGTTACATGTTCGGCAATCAACCGATTACCTACTATAATGACGTAAATTATCAGTATCATATAAATAAGCATTCCATAGTAGAAAGAAGATATCATTTTTAGTAAGGAATCGTTTGTATTGATTTCAAAACCGAAAGCTTTCAGCAATTCGGGTGGCATTTTTAAATCGGCTATGGCTTGTAATTTCTCCAATCCATTGGGGTCGAACATATTAATCATTATAGTTAAATACAAAATTAACACACCGAGAAGGATAGTGAAAACGCCCCAGTTTTGTTTGATGTCGAGTTTTATTAATGATATAAGTTTCATGCTTTTTTCCCTCCGTAATAATGCATAAATAAATTTTCTAACGAATATTTTTCCGATTGAATATCTATGAGTCGGTAATTTACCAACGCTTGAATTAACATATTCATTTCGCTGATTTCCTTAATTTCCACACTTGCTCCGTCGATATTTCCATGGGAAAATCGGGTTTGACTACAAAATTTCGATGCCTCGTCTGCGGATTCAAAGATAAGTGTAAAATTTTTACGTTTTTTTTGTCTTATACTATGAATATCTTCTACACAAACTATTTTTCCTTCACGGATAATACCAATTGTATCGCAATTTTTTTCGACTTCATCAAAATTATGACTCGACATAAGAATCGTTTTACCTTTGTTTTTTTCTTCGGAAATGAGTTTGGTAAATTCAAGTTGCATTAGAGGATCCAATCCACTCGTAGGTTCATCCAGAATAAGAATTTTGGGGTTGTGCATAAAAGCTGTAATGATGGCAACCTTTTGTTTCATCCCTTTCGACATTTTACGTATAGATGTATGTGCGTCTAATTCAAAACGTTCAATTAGTTGATGGCATATATTCATTTCGGTTTGATGGCGTAAATTAGCCATTAGTTTAAAAAAATCCATGCCCGACATTGTATCCAATATGGCGGTTTCACCCGGTAAATAGCCTACTTGTTTCATAATGGTTGCCGTTTCTTTTCGGCAATCCAATTTATTGATAGTGCATTGTCCTTTATCGGGATTTAAAAATCCCATTAAATGGCGTATGGTCGTTGTTTTGCCGGCTCCATTTGGTCCTAAAAAACCAAATACTTCTTGCTCTTTTATATGAAAAGAAATATTGAAAACTCCCTTTTGGCGACCAAAATCTTTTGTTAAATCCGTGATTTTAATCATATTTTATTGAATATCAATTTAAATATTATATAGTTGTTTAGGTGAATCTTTTTACAAAAATAATAAAAAAATATGTACGATTTAGAAAATTTTTTAAAAATAATGTTTGTTAAAAATTGCAGGTGTCTGAAAAGAATTAGGTGCAACATATCCATGTTTCACTCCATATCGTTAAACTCGGAAATTTTTAGTTCTATCAGACAAGAATATTTAAATGAAATTTATTTTCTAATTTTATTTTATAATAAATTTCAACTAAAAATAAAGTTTTTTATATTTTTATCCGACTATTACAAAGAAAAAATATATATTTGCAAAAAAAAAATTTAATTAAAAAATTGTCTTAATTCATTAAAAAATCATTTAAATTAATCAAAATGAAAAAATTATTTATTTTATTATCAGTAGTTATGATGGGGATTCAAGTGTTTTCCCAGCCGATAACCGTTTCTTTTACCGGCAAAGATATTAGTAATAATTATGTTCAAATAGACAGCATTATTATCATTGACTTAACTCAAAATTGGTCAAGAAAGTTAACATATCCGGATACTACCGCTGATTTGTCTACGGTTGGAATTAGAGAACAAGGAAGTTTAACCTCTAACTTTACACTATCTCAAAACACTCCCAATCCATTTAATGGAGCTACCAATTTTTCTCTATTTATGACAGATAAAGAGAATGTTACTATTGAAATTCACGATATTTTAGGTCGATTGATTGTAGATTATAATAATATGTTGGTTGCAGGAAATCATTCATTTTCGATCACAATGAATACACCACAAATATATTTTGTTACGGCTAAAACCAAAAATCATACCTCTTCCATTAAAATAGTTAATGCCATTAATAGCGGATTAGCTCCATCCATAATCTATAAGAACAGTGAAGTGGCTGCAGTTCCGGTACAAAAAGCAACTCAAAGTGATGCATTTGCTGTGGGAGATACTATGGAGTATGTTGTTTATTATAATGGTGTTTATTCGAGTAAAGTGAAGGTACAAACTAGCGACGAAGATTATACTTTTTATTTTGATCCTAACATTTTTGTTAGTAAAACAGCACAAAATAGAACCGTTCTCTTGGAAGAGTTTACCGGCACAAATTGTGGTTATTGTCCCGATGGTCATCGTATGGCCGATTCTTTGGTGGCTGTACACCATGGAGTTATTTATAATATGAATATTCATGCAGGTGGATATGCCGCTAATTATACTACTACGGTTGGAACGTTATTAAATAATTATTTTTATGTATCCAGTTATCCTGCCGGAATTGTAAGTAGAGAAGTTGTTAATGTTAGTGGAACGTATAAATATCCTATTTCAAGAGCTTCATGGGGTTATGTTGCAGAACAACTATATACCAAACCTTCGTATGTAAATGTAGCTGCAACGGCAAGCATTGATACAACAACACGTCAATTGACATGTAATGTACAAGCGTATTTTACCGGTAAAAGTACGGCTTTTAATGGGAAAAATTATATCCATATTGCAGTTTTGCAAGATAGTATTTGGGGACCTCAATCCAATGGAAAGTATTTCTATCCGGCTATGTGGAGCGATGCTTTGGGAAAATATTGCCATAATCATATGTTACGTGAATTAATTCTTGGCGTAGACGGTGAAAATATGGGTGGTGTTTCTCAAGGAACAACTTATCAAAAATCATTTACATATACTATTCCTTTACAAATAAGTAGTGTAGATGTAGTTTTGAATCATTTAACTGTTTTAGTGTTTGTTACCGAAGGCGAAGCCTCTTCTCATGACGACTATTACTATAATAGAGAAAGAGTTATGTATGTAACTAAAAGTGAACTTTCCTTAACCGGAAACGATGAATAATTCATTGTAACGATTCTATATAAAGGCGGTACATTGTATCGCCTTTTTTAATTAATATTCTTTGGATACTATGGAATTGTAAACTAAAAAAGTATATTTTTGCAAAAAATATTTTTTGTTAAACCAATTGTTTTTAAAATTATTGTTTTATGGAAGTCTTTTTAAATTATCTTTTTATCATAGCCGGTGTAGTAACAGGTTTGTTATTCCTGCTATCTTTTCTTAGCGGTTTGAAAATTATTAAATTGAAATATAAATGGCATAAACGCATCGGTATCATGGGTTTTATTATGATGTGCTTGCATGTCGTTTCAATTATTATTATTTATTATTAAAATTTTTAAGTATGAAAAAGCAATTTTTAGTGTTATTTCTCTTTGTATTAATTCCAATCTTTACAATGGCTCATCCTCCTCAAAAAGTAGTTATTACGTATGATAAAGCTACTTCAACAGTAAAAGTGGTAATTACACATCCTGTAAATGATGTGAATACCCATTTTATTAAATCTGTTGTCATTAAAGTTGATGGAAAAGAAGTTAAAACATTTACCGAAACCAAACAAGACGCTACATCTACCGAAACGGTCGAGGTGGTTTTGTCGGGAGTAAAGCCGGGAATGAAAATTGAAGCCCTAGCTACATGCAACCTAATGGGCTCAAAAAAAGGAAAAATTACAGTTCAATAAATAGGATTGAATTATTGGTTTAATCTTTACTTAGCGGATGGAAGAAAAAGTTTTACGAAAACAAGAGATTTTTCCTAACACTGAAGTTTTGGAAGAAGCTTTTGGTTCGTCATTTCCCGTTTATCAACAGTGGATGAATACGATAACCGACTTTCCATTGCAACTACAAGTTGAATGGCGTTTTTATAACGACGGCAAAGCTTGGTTATGTAAAATAATCCATAAAAAGAAAACGCTCTGTTGGTTGTCCGTTTGGGATGGCTTTTTTAAAGTAAGTTTTTTCTTTACCGAAAAACATGTTCCTGCAATACAATCTTTACCAATTGAAAAATCATTGAAAGATAGCTTTCAAGATGCAAAAACAATCGGAAAATTAAAACCTTTCGTTATTACGCTTAATGATGCTACTTATTTCAATGATTTGATGAAAATTTTGAGATTGAAAATCAGTTTAAAATAGGAGTGTCAGTAATTATTTCTAAACATAATCACTGTTTCGATACCTGCAGGGTTTAGACCGGCATTTTTAAAATCACGGAATCCGTTGTTTATGTAGATTTTACGAGCTACTAATCCTTCGTTGATTGTTTCGGCAAAAGTTTGTACTGAAATGATTTTATGCGTATTCATTTCTTTAATAGCTTTTTGAATTAAAAGACTTCCGTAACCGTTTCCTCTGAATTTTTTTCCTACTGCCAGCCAAGCAATTTCACCTTCTTGGCGGTTGATAGCTACAATTCCGGCTAATTCACCGGTTAAATGTTCTATCCCAAAAGCATTTCCAATTTCAATACAATTCTTAATACTATTTTGAAAATCAATATTATCTACCATAGATCCAAATAAAGGTTCTACTTCATGGGTAAACATCAGC
>CAYZQG010000048.1:0-11542 GCA_964480685.1 uncultured Lentimicrobiaceae bacterium | reverse complement strand
GGATGTAAATGATTTTTACGAATAAATAATATGTTTATGAAACTAATAAAGATATTATATACTTTTCTATTCATTGTGATTTTATCTGCTTGTAAAAAAGATACAATAGTAGATTATCGAGATAAATGGTGTGGGGATTATAATTTTGTCTATTATTTTAGTGTTTGGTCTCCCGCTGAAACGACATATGATACGGTTCAAACTTCAGGAAACATATATTATGAAAATGAAATGCAAGACAATCAGCTTTTTATTCAAAATGGTACAGGTTATGAATTGGGATTAATATCTATCGATACGTTTGGTATTATTAATCTTCCTTCCATTTATAGAGGAAGTCAAAGAGGATATTTTATAAATAATGACACTTTATATTATTCTTATGTTTGTTCATCAGGTCAAAGTAATTCGGTTTCGCTTCGTATGTTTGGATATAAAAAGAAATAATATAAATAAGGATTTCTATTTCAATTCCATAAACCGTTCCAATGCAATTTTACGTTGTTCTGGACTGGGTGTTATGGAAAGAAGAGAGGTGGTTGTTTGTAATAAATCAATGGTAAATAGTTTATTGGAAAGAATATCACCGCAACCGCTAATCAGTTTAATGGTTTCGCTTACTTGCAGGCAACCTATTATGCCGGGCAACATTCCAAAAACACCAACCGGCGAAGTCTTTTCTTCTTCGGCTTGGGGAAACAAACAACGATAGGTAGCTCCTCCTTGGTAATTGAATACCGAAACTTGTCCGTAAAATTCCGAGATAGCTCCGAAAACCAAGGGTTTATCTAATCCTACACATACATCGTTTAAAAGATAACGGGTTGGATAATTGTCGGTACCATCAATTATTATGTCGTAAGCTTCACAAAGCGAAACGGCGTTTTTTTTACTAAATGCAACCGGATAGGCTTCAATCGAAACATCGGAATTTAACTTTTGCAACGATTGTTTAGCAGTCAATGCTTTCGAAAGACCCACTTGCGGTTCGCGGTATAAAACCTGTCGTTGCAAGTTGTGAAGCGAAACTGTATCGTTATCCACCAATCCCAGAGTTCCGATTCCTGCTGCTACCAAATATTGGCTAATCACCGAACCTAATCCGCCAACACCAACCAACAATACCGAGGCTTTTGCAATTTTTCGTTGTCCTTCTTCACCCATTTCGGGCAACATGGTTTGTCGTAAATATCTTTCCATAACTATATATTGAAAATGTCGGTAAACGATTTTTTATAGATTTCTTTCACATCCTGCATATCTATCGGATGATTTAATTCTTTTTCAAGCGAAGTAACCCCTTTATCCACAAAGCCGCAGGGATTGATATAATGGAAATAATTCAAATCAGTGTTTACATTCAAGGCAAAACCGTGCATGGTAATATAATGACTTGCCCGTATGCCGATGGCACAAATTTTTCGTACAGTAGGTTTGTTAATATCCAACCAAACGCCCGTAGCTCCTTGCAAACGGGTGCCTTTGATTCCATAATATGCAATAGTTTGAATAATACTTTCTTCCAACAAATGCACATAATCCTTGAGCGAAAGCTTCATTTCGGCAATATCTAGAATCGGATAACCAACCAATTGTCCGGGACCATGATAGGTAATGTCGCCACCGCGATCAATACGATAAAAGGTAGCGTTGATTTTTTTTAAAAATTCGTCGTTAGCAAGCAAATTGCCTGTATTGCCGTTATGTCCCAAGGTATAAACATGCGGATGTTCACACAAAATAACTTGCGGACAATTATCTCGAATATCAAATTCCGGATTTAATTTTTTTTCAATTAAAGCGTTGAAGATAACTTTTTGTTTATCCCATGCTGTTTGATAGTCTATGTGTTGCCAATCGGTAAATATCATAATTGTTGAGTTTTACTGTCCATATAAGATTTTTCAGCCATAAACGAAGAACGGACGTAAGGACCGCTTTCCACGGCTTTAAATCCTAATTCCAATCCTTTTTGTTTGTATAATTCAAATATATCGGGATGAATAAATTCAACTACCTCCAAATTTTGAGGCGTTGGTTGAAGATATTGTCCAACGGTAAACAATTCACAATTTACCGAACGTAAATCGTTCATTAATTCCATTACTTCATCTTGATTTTCACCAATTCCGACCATTATACCCGATTTGGCAACAATACCCGACTTGGCAATGTATTGCAATGTTTTTAAGCTCGTTTCGTAGTTTGCACGACTTCGTACATGAGGCGTTAATCGCTTCACGGTTTCAAGGTTATGACCAATCACGTCCGGATGAGCATCACAAACGGTTTGTATCCATTCCTCATTTCCGTCAAAATCGGGAATAAGTACTTCTATTTTTGTATTCGGATTCACTTCACGCACAGCTTGAATACAATCATACCAATGCATAGCTCCTTTATCGGGGAGATCATCACGGTCAACAGAAGTAATTACGCAGTAATTCAAATTCATTAAACGAATGCTTTCGGCAAGTTGTGTCGGTTCGGCAGCATCAAGTGGAAGCGGTTTCCCCGTTTTAGTAGCACAAAATTTGCACGAACGTGTACATATATCACCCAAAATCATAAAAGTAGCCGTTCCTAAGGTCCAGCATTTGCATTTATTGGGACATTTGCCGCTTTCACAAATGGTGTGGAGGTGATGTTTGTGAACCGTTTGTTTTACCTTTTCAAAATTTTCACCGGAGTCTAACTTCACTTTCAACCATTCCGGTTTTCTAATATTCTCAGCCATTGTCTTTTATCCTTTGAGTTCTTTTGGTTGCAAAGGTACATCAAAAATAAATATAATGTGTAAATAAATGGAAGTCTATAGTTAAAAGTTTAATTGTATAATAGTTTTCAATGTTTATAGCTAAATATTTTTGAAAAATTAATCGTAATATAATATCTTAACGTCTTAAACGTTAAATAAAAATCTAACACTTACATAAAATGAAATCAAAACTTATTAAAACATTATTGCCAACATTATTTGGTGTATTGACAGTACTTGGGATACTGTTGCTTATACAGGTAATACTTCATCCTGGAAACGTTTCCATAACTCCTGACAAAGGATTTTTCAGTCTATTTGTGCCGATAGTAACCCTTATTGCCCTACTTATTCAGTTTACTTTGACGCTTCCTTTTTGGAAGAAATTTAAAACACAAAAAAAAGTTTGGGGTTTGAAACTTGTTCCATTTACAATAATTCTTTCTTTATTTTCAGGATTGATTTTTGGATGGGTGTTTTGGGAAACAAACCTTGGTATAAAAGAATGGATGGTAGTATCTCTGACAGGTATTTTTGCTTTTGCTATCTATTGGATAGTAAATTTACTGACATTAAAACAGTTGGACAGGTAATTTAAAAAGTTTTAGTTTACTCAAACCGGTTTCAACTTTCCTATTTCTTCGTTTTTTACACTTCTATTGAGATGGTTTACGTGAAGAATTTTTGTGCTTTTTAAAAGACAAATATATTGGAAATATAATCCATGTAAATCCGTAGGCAAAAAAACCGATAGATGAAAACGGACGGTTAATTTTATCTGAAATATTTCTCCTTTCTCACTTCTCCATTTTCCATTATTTAGTACTTTTGCACAAATTAAGTAATTCAAAAAAATGAGACCCGTAAGAGTTCGATTTGCACCCAGTCCGACAGGACCGTTACATATAGGCGGAGTCCGTACTGCTTTATATAATTATCTGTTTGCCAAGCAAAATAACGGAAAAATAATTCTTCGTATCGAGGATACCGACAGCACCCGTTTTGTTCCCGGTGCCGAACAATACATTGTAGAAACCTTTCAATGGTTGGGAATACTTTTTGATGAAGGTGTTCATATTCCCAATAAAGAAGGAATTTCTTATCGTCAATCGGAACGAAAAGCGATTTATAAACAATATGCCGATACGTTAGTAAATAAAGGTAAAGCTTATTATGCTTTCGATACGCCGCAAGAAATAGAAACAAAACGAAACGAAATTCCTAATTTTCAATACGATGCTTCCGTTCGTTTGGATATGAAAAATTCGTTGACACTTTCTAACGAGGAGGTAACCCGTCGTCTTGCAAATGGAGAACCTTATGTAATTCGCATTTTTATCGAACCGAACGAGAACATCACCGTGCATGATTTAATTTGCGGTGAAGTAGTTATCAATAGCACCATCGTAGACGACAAAGTCTTATGGAAATCAGCCGATGAATTACCTACCTATCATTTAGCCAATATTGTGGACGACCATTTAATGGATATATCGCATGTTATTCGCGGGAGTGAATGGTTACCTTCGGCACCTTTGCATGTGTTGTTGTATCGTTATTTCGGCTGGGAAGACACGATGCCGCTATTTGCACATCTTCCGCTGTTGTTAAAACCCGAAGGCAACGGAAAACTCAGCAAACGCGATGGTGATCGTTTGGGATTTCCGGTTTTTCCTTTAGAATGGCACGATCCGCAATCGGGTGAAATTTCGTCGGGATACCGAGAAAAAGGATATTTTCCCGAAGCATTAATCAATTTTTTGGCATTACTCGGATGGAACCCCGGAACGGAACAGGAGATTTTTTCCATGGAGGAACTTATTCAACGATTTTCGTTGGAAAGAGTAAGCAAATCGGGAGCCAAATTCGATTTTGAAAAAGCAAAATGGTTTAACCATAAATATTTACAATTAAAATCGAAAGAAGAATTAAGCGAAAAATACATTTGTTTGGTAAAAGTAAAAGGAGTAGAAACAAGTCCGACATTCGCCGAAAAAATTGTTGAGTTGGTCAAAGAAAGAGCAAATTTTATCGAAGATTTATGGGAAGCTTCGCTTTTCTTTTTCTATCGTCCTGAAAATTACGACGAAAGTATAATAAAAAAACGTTGGAAAGAAGATACCCCTGCACATTTGACGGCAATAGCCACTTTAATTCAATCGATTCAACCGTTTAATCCGGTGCAAGCACACGATGCTACAATGAACTATATTTTAGAAAAAGAATTAAATACAGGTCAAATTATGAATTGCTTACGTTTATGTTTGGTAGGATATGCCAAAGGACCCGATTTATTTACCATCATCGAATTGTTGGGGGTGCCCGAAACGGTAGAAAGAATTTATTTAGCAATCAATAAGATAAAATTATAAATTTAAATGAAAAAAACCATATTGATTACCGGAGGAACAGGCTATATAGGATCGCATACTGCCGTTGCTTTATTAGAGAAAGGATATGACGTAATTCTTGTTGATAATTTGGCAAATTCCGATAAAGAAGTCATTCAATCTATTGAAAATATTACCGGAAAGAGTCCTGTTTTTGAAGAAATTGATTTAGTCGATGAACAAGCGTGTAAACATCTTTTTAAAAAATATACCATTGATGCGGTAATTCATTTTGCTGCGTATAAATATGTAAATGAATCGGTAAGAGAACCGTTGAGGTATTATAAAAATAATTTTCATTCCCTTTTGAATGTAGTAACGGAAATGAAAACACATAAAATACCATCCATCGTTTTTTCTTCATCTTGCACAGTGTATGGCATTCCCGATCAATTACCTGTTAACGAAACCTCGCCGGTGAAGAATGCTTTATCTCCTTATGGGAATACCAAACAAGTGATAGAAGAGATATTAAAAGATTGCAGTGAAGCTGATAATGACTTGAAAGTTATAGCATTACGATACTTCAATCCCATAGGAGCTCATCCTTCCATCAAGATAGGAGAAATAGCCATGGGCATACCACAAAACCTCTTACCGTATCTAACACAAACAGTTATCGGGAAACGTGAATATTTATCTGTGTATGGCGATGATTATGAAACCCCCGATGGAACGTGTATTCGTGATTACATTCATGTTATGGATTTAGCCGAAGCACATGTTTGTGCTATTGAACGGATGATGCAAAAACAAATGGGTAGAAATTATGAAGTTTTTAATATCGGGACCGGAATAGGCTATTCGGTTTTAGATATTATTAGAACGTTTGAAAAGGTGAACGGAATAAAGGTGAATTTTAAAATAAAAGAAAGAAGAAGCGGGGATATTGCACAAATTTGGGCAGATACTTCTTTGGCAAATAAAGTTTTACAATGGAAAGCGAGATATTCCTTAAACGAAATGTTACGTACGGCTTGGGAATGGGAAAAAAAGATATCCAACAAATCCTAAACACTAGGTTCACCAGTAGAAAACGCATTGATATTTGAAGTAATAAATTCTTTTCTTGATAAAATGTAAATAAATTTTAATAAAATAGGTCTATTACCATAATATTTTTCTTATTTTCGCATATTGTGTTTTTTTATTTTTAAATAAATAAAAAATATTTATAATCAAACAGTTATATAATTTTCGTTTTAATATTAATGTTGAAATACAATTCATGGGATGACAATCAATAAAAATCATAGTGCAATCGATCGTTTGTTGACAATCATGGACGAATTGCGTGAAAAATGTCCATGGGATCGCAAACAAACACTTGAAAGTCTTCGTTATCTTACCATTGAAGAAATGTATGAGTTGTCGGATGCCATTATTCAACATGATTTAAATGAGATAAAAAAGGAATTGGGCGACATCCTTTTGCATATAGTTTTTTATGCCAAAATCGGTTCCGAACAGGGTGCTTTCGACTTTGCCGATGTAGTAAACGGAATATGTGATAAATTAGTACTACGTCATCCACATGTATTTGGTGATATGAAAGTTAATGATTCGGAGGAGGTGAAAGCCAATTGGGAGAAAATAAAATTAACCGAAGGAAGAAAATCAGTCTTGGAAGGAGTCCCGCATTCATTACCGGCAATGGTTAAAGCGTATCGAATTCAAGAAAAAGTACGCGGTGTAGGATTTGATTGGAACAATTCGGCAGAAGTGTTGGAAAAAGTGAAAGAAGAAATCGGTGAGTTTGAATCGGAACAAAAACAAAAAGATGCCGTTCGCATGGAAGAAGAATTTGGTGATATTTTATTTGCTATAATAAATTATGCTCGATTTTTAGAAATTAATCCCGAAGATGCATTGGAACGGACCAATCAAAAGTTTATTAAACGATTTCAATATATGGAAGATCAATCCAAACTTCAACATAAAGCCATAAATGAGTTAGATTTTGAACAAATGAATGCTTTTTGGGAAGAATCAAAGAAATATATAAAATAAGTTTTATATGATAAAATTATACCCTTTTTCAAGTAAAAATAATACTGCTCCCAGTTGGGTAATTCTTTTTATTGATTTATTAATAGTTGCATTTTCAATAGCATTGGTAATGATATTAAGGATGAATTTTAAAAATCCGGCATTTTTAGAATATTCGCAAATGATGACCATTTTTGGAGTAACATTGGGAGTAAGATTGATTTTATTTCTTATCTTTAAAATTCATGCTGCTTTGTTACGATATACGGGTACAAAAGATATTACACGAATTTTTGCTGTAAATTTTTTAGGGTCTGTAATTATATGTATGGGAAATTTGTTTTTTTATTACTTTGTTAATCAAAGTTTTTTAGTTCCATTTTCCATTGTTATTTTGGAATTTATAGTTTCTACATTTATGATTATTTTTTATCGTTTGTTTACTAAAATCATTTATTTTGAATATATTAATACTCCTAAAGAAAAGAAAGATGTCATTATTTATGGTGCCGGTGAACTTGGTTTTACAACAAAAAGGTCTATTTATCAAGATATTTCCAATAAATACAATGTAATAGGTTTTTTAGATGACGACCCCAAAAAAGTAGGAAAAAAGATTGATAATTTGACTATCTATTCTCTAAAAGATTTAAAAAAACTGTTAGAAACTAAAAGCATAGCGCATGTAATCATCGCAATTAAAGATTTACCTTTAAGTAAAAGCAGCGAAATTACGGAATTGTGTTTGGAATACAAAACAAAAGTATTGTTGGTTCCACCGGTAGATAGGTGGATAAATGGACAATTGAGTTTCAAACAAATTAAAAAAATTAAAATTGAAGAATTTCTCGAAAGAGAACCTATTAAATTAGATGCCAATGTAATACGTAAAGATTTAGTAAATAAAATAATACTTATTACAGGTGCTGCCGGTTCAATAGGAAGTGAAATTGTTCATCAAGTGATGAAATTTGATTTTAAACAATTAATTTTGATTGATAACGCCGAGTCACCTATGTTCTTTTTAGAAATGTCGTTAAGCGATGTATATCAACGAAAACCTTATGTAACATATTTAGGAGACATTTGTGATCAAACGTTTATAAAAGCTATTTTTGCTAAATATAAACCGGATGTTATTTATCATGCGGCCGCTTATAAACATGTTCCTCTAATGGAAAAAAATCCGCTTCAGTCGGTGAAAGTAAATGTTTTAGGCACAAAAATATTGGCTGATTTAAGTGTTAAATACGGAGTAAATAAATTTATTATGGTGTCAACCGATAAAGCTGTTAATCCAACCAATGTTATGGGGGCTTCAAAAAGAATTGCCGAAATTTATGTTCAATCGCTTGGCAAAAAATACAATAGTTGTAAATTTATTACTACAAGATTCGGTAATGTATTGGGTTCTAACGGTTCAATAATTCCCATTTTAAAAAAACAAATTGATGATGGAGGTCCTATAACCATCACACATCCTGAAATTACTCGTTATTTTATGACCATTTCCGAAGCATGTGAATTAGTTTTACATGCAGGTGCGATGAGCAATGGCAGTGAAATTTATATTTTTGATATGGGTAGCTCAATTAAAATATTAGATTTAGCAAAAAAAATGGTATTGTTATCCGGTTTAGAGTTAGGTCGAGATATTCAAATTGTTTTTACCGGTTTACGTCCCGGAGAAAAATTACATGAAGAACTTTTAAATAATAATGAAAATACGATTGTTACTAAACATCAAAAAATAAAAATTGCAAAAGTTATTGAGTATGACTTTGATACTATAAACGAACATATTAATAAACTTATTGAAATGATTTATAATGAAAACGATTTTGCCCTTGTAAATCAAATGAAACAGATTGTCCCCGAATTTAAAAGTCAGAATTCCGTTTACATGGCTTTAGATAATGGTCATGAAGAATTATAAAATTCATACAATAAAAAAATATTTTAATAGTTAATACTATATTCATAAAAATTAACCAAAATAAAATGACGGAACAGGTAGATAAAATAACCAAAAACCGAGTGGCAACCTCATGGATTTCGAGTGTGCTAAGTATTACTTTAGTTCTGTTTATGATAGGTTTATTAGGAGTTATTTTAATTAATGCTCAACGTATTTCGAACGAAACTCGAGAGAATATAAGTTTTGAAATAATGTTACATCCTGATACTAAAGTAGCCGATATTATGGAGTTTCAAAAGAAGCTCGAAACGGAACCTTACGTAAAATCTACTCGTTATATCAGTAAGGAAGAAGCTACTAACGAGACTATAAATATGCTTGGGCATGATTTCAGAGATGTTGTGGGCGATATACTTCCTCCTTCTATTGTATTGAAAATTCATTCCAAATATACATCAGTTGATAGTTTACAAAAAATTGAAAAAGCTTTACAACTTGAAAAAAATGTAAGTGATATTCAATATCAACGAAGTTATGTTGAAAATATAAATCAAAATCTCTATAAAATCAGTTTGGTGATGTTAGTGTTGAGCGGAGTACTATTAATAATAGCTATTTCGTTAATAAATAATACCATTCGATTGTCTATATATGCTAAACGCTTTATAATAAGAAGCATGCTTTTAGTAGGAGCTAAACGGAGTACGATTCAAAAACCGTTTATATACAGAGGAATAATGCAAGGAATATGGGGATCCATTTTTTCGGTTATCTTATTATGTGGAATAATTTATTTAGCATATAATCGAGTTCCCGGTTTAATTAACTTGGGAAATCCGTTACAATACTTGATTTTATTTGGTGTTGTAACTGCAATTGGAATATTTTTTACTTGGTTATCTACTTTTTTTTCAGTCAGAAAGTATATTAAAATGAAAATCGATAAACTTTATTTTTAATTATAATAATTCATAGATATGGCAAAAACAGCTACAGTAACGAAAAAACCCGGAGGGAAACCGACAAATAAATCTGTTGGCAAACAACAACAAACAGTATGGGCACCCGGTATGCCTTTTACTAAAATAAATTATATCTTAATGATTGGAGGTTTATTAGTTTTATTGTTGGGATATATTTTTTTATCAGGAGGTGGTACCGACGATCCTACAAAATTCAGTGAAGCTATATTTGATGTACGACGTTTATATGTTGCTCCTATCACGTTAGTTTTCGGTTTCTTGATTGAATTATTTGCAATTATGTACCGTCCAAAAGAAAAAGAAGCAAAATAAAATTTACCGGAAAATAAACAATAATCTATGGGAGTTTGGGAAGCAATTATACTCGGTATTGTACAAGGATTAACCGAATTTTTACCTGTTAGCAGCAGCGGACATTTAGCTATCGGAAGTGCTATTTTAGGAATTAATGGAGAAGAAAATTTAACCTTTGCCATTGTTGTTCATGCCGCTACTGTTTTAAGTACAATCGTAATTCTATGGAACGAAATTGTTGGATTGTTTAAAGGTTTTTTTGCTTTCAAATGGAACGAAGAAACACAATATATCAGCAAAATAGCCCTTTCGATGATTCCAGTGATGATAATCGGATTGTTTTTTAAAGATACGGTTGAAACTATTTTCGGTTCAGGTTTATTAATAGTGGGATGCTGTTTGATTGTTACGGCAATCTTATTGGCTTTTGCTTATTTTGCCAGACCAAGACCTAAAGAAAAAATAGGATGGTGGGATGCGCTAATTATTGGCATAGCTCAAGCCATTGCCGTTTTACCCGGTCTTTCTCGTTCTGGAACTACAATTGCTACCGGATTATTATTAGGTAATAAAAAAGAAGCTGTTGCCAAGTTTTCATTTTTAATGGTTCTCATACCTATTTTAGGTGAAGCATTTTTAGATTTAATGGATTATTTTTCAACAGAAAATATTTCTATGGGGATGTCAACATTTGCTTTACTATGCGGGTTTTTAGCCGCATTTATAACCGGTTGTTTAGCTTGCAAATGGATGATTAATATTGTTAAAAAAGGAAAGATTATTTATTTTGCCGTTTATTGCTTGATAGCAGCAAGCGTGGCTTTATTTCTTCATTTTACCGCCTAACGAATGATAAAAATTAAAAACTGAATTCGCTTTTGTTTTCCCTATCTCTTTTGATAAATCTTCTATTGAAGCACTTTTAATTTTTTCAAGCGAACGAAATATTTTTAAAAGTTTTTGAGCTGTTTTTTCTCCAATTCCTTGTATATTTGTAAGATCTGTTTTAATCGTAGCTTTTGAACGCAATTTACGATGATGAGTTATTCCAAAACGATGAGCTTCGTCTCGCAAATGTTGTAAAACACGCTGTGTTTCCGATTTTTTATTGATAAATAAAGGTAAAGAATCGTTTGGACGAAAAATTTCTTCCAAGCGTTTGGCAATACCTAAAAGATGTACTTTATCTTCGATACCTAAAAACTTTATT
>CAYZQG010000047.1:0-11556 GCA_964480685.1 uncultured Lentimicrobiaceae bacterium | reverse complement strand
CGTTGGTAGTATGCTGTGATTGTTCATACCAAGCATCAAACTGCGGATTTTTGTAATGCGTATAATTCGGACCCATCGGGCAAAAGTTTTTAGAATAAAACAACGATAAATAATTTTCCGCATCCGGATAATCGGCTATCCAGGAACCTCTAAAAAAAGGTAATTCCGATTTGGCAATCATTTGACGTTGAGTCCCCGATTGAAGTTTAGCTATCTTAATTTTAAATCCTATTTGTTGTAATTCATAGGCCATATACTGCACAATATCCATATAACTTTCCGAAACCGAAACGGTAATCACCGGCAAGCCTTTACCATCGGGATAGCCGGCTTCGGACAATAAAGTTCTTGCTTTTTCAGGATTATATTCATAGCCATACGTATTGTTTGTATCAAACGGAGGTAAGCCGTAAGGAATCATACCGTAATTACCCGGTTTGCCGATGTTGCTTCGTAAATAACGAAGCATCTTCCGCCTATCAAATCCGTAATTCAACGCTTGACGTATTTCACGTTTTAACAACGGATTATCTTGTTGATGTTCGTCCATTAAAAAACCTAAGTATTCCGTATTCAAATACGGCATAGTTAGCATTTGCATCCTTGAAGCATAGACAGGATTTAAACGCCCGTCTTTGGTTAGCAATTCATCTTTATACGAGGCATCCAATCCGGACATAAAATCCAAGTTTCCTTTTACAAATTCCATAAATACCGATTGTTTATCAATAATAAACGAAACCGAAACGGCGTCTAAATACGGTAATCGTTGACCGTTTTCATATTCAAAATAATCGGTATTTTTCACCATTACCAATTTCAATCCTTCTTTCCACATTTTAAACTTAAAAGGACCTGTTCCAACCGGAAATTTACGAAAATCTTTGCCGTATTTCATCACTACTTCTTTAGGTACAACCGAACAATATTGCATACTTAACAAACCCAAAAAAGGCGGGAAACTTGTCTTTAAACGAACAACAAGTGTCGTATCGTCAACAGCTGTAAAGGCATAGCTTCCATTGGCATTCGTATCCACAACATGAAAAATCCATGCTCCCGGAGAGGCAACATTTCGATCTACTATTCGATTAAAACTATATACCACATCGGCAGCCGTCATTTTTCGTTTCCCACCGGAAAACGTAAAAAAATCGGTTTGATGAAAATAAACATCCGAACGCAAACAAAAGGTATAGATTTTCCCATCATCGGAAATAGACCAGGATGAAGCTAAACAAGGACGAATTATTAATTGACTATCTAATTGAACAAGCCCATTAAACAATTGGTTACATGCCCAAATATTGGCTTGGTCTTTGGCAAAAGCCGGATCGAGCGAAGTAATGCCTGCCGATTCGTTATACCGAAAAACCGAGCGATGTTCTTTTTCATTTTTGTGAGAACAGGCACTAAAAAAAGAAATACAAAGAAAAAAAAACGATATTAAAAAATTATTTATTCGCATATTACCAAATACTTGCTCCCTGTTGGAACCATTTTCCCTGTAAACGCATCGTATGTTCAATTACATCTCTCACACAACCTTCACCGCCTTTAAAGCCGGAAATATAGTCTGCAATTTCTTGAATTTCAATAGCTGCATCTTGAGGGCAGGCTCTTACTCCTGCTAATTTCATTACTTCATAGTCGGGAATATCATCTCCCATAAGCAGAACTTGTGATGAGATTAAGTCATTCGATTTCAAATATGCATGATATACCTCTACTTTATCCGATACTTTAAGAAAAATATCCATTCCTCGAAAAACATCATACCTTTTTTTCATTCCTTCGGAATAACCGCCTGAAATAATACAAACTTTAAACCCTTGTTTCAAGGCATATTGAATAGCATAGCCATCTTTCACATTGGTGTTTCTAATCTGGTCTCCATTACTACCCACCCAAACTTTTCCATCACTTAACACCCCATCGAAATCGAAAATAAAGGTTGTTATGTGTTTTAATTTTTCTTTATAACTTATCATTTCGTTTGACTTAAAAATCGGATGCAAAAGTACAAAAAATTGATACAACTTACATTTATTTATTATAAAGTATCCGAAATATTCCATTTTTACCAATAAAAATAAGTAAAGACAAAATATATTTTTCGGTTTTTAAGCGTTGGATTAATTCATAAAACACTGAATATATTAGATTTAGTTGATTTTAAGTACTCTTAACGTTACCAATAATAATTTGCAGTAAAGCTAGCGTACATAACAATAAAATTAGTATTTTTGCAAGCTAAAAATTTTATTGTTTAACTAAAGATAGGAGACACACATTATAGCTACGAATTTTAAAAAATCCGACTCACGCGGTCAACGAACTTTTCACAAGAAGGAGCAACCACATAGAATCAACAAAGAAATAACATCCTTGGTTGTTCGTGTTATTTTAGAAAACGGTGAATCAAAAATTGTATCCATTAAAGAAGCATTGGATTTCGCTCGACAATTGGATTTAGATTTGGTTGAGATTTCACCACAAACCAACCCACCGGTTTGTAAAGTTATCGATTATCAGAAGTTTCTGTACAATTTAAAGAAAAAGCAGAAAGATATTAAAGCAAAAACAGCTAAGATAACGATAAAAGAAATCCGCTTGGGTCCCAATACGGATGACCATGATTTTAATTTTAAAGTCAATCATGCCGTAGGCTTTTTACAAGAAGGAAATAAAGTGAAAGTAGATGTGTTCTTTAAAGGGCGGTCTATCATGTATAAAGATCAAGGCGAAGACATGCTCATACGCTTTGCCAAAGCATGTGAAGAAGTTGGAAAAGTAGATCAAATGCCAAAATTAGAAGGGAAAAGAATGATATTATTACTATCACCAAAGAAATAAGAAATTGATTTTAAACACTATAAATAACCATTAAATTAAGCAAAATGCCAAAAGTAAAGACAAAAGCAAGTGCCAAAAAAAGATTTTCTTTTACCGGCACCGGAAAGATTAAAAGACAACATGCCTACAAAAGTCATATTTTGACTAAAAAATCAACTAAACGGAAACGTAATTTAGGTTATGTAACTATTGTTGATAAAACAAATGTAAAAGCTGTCAAACAAATGTTAAATTGTTAATTCAATAAAGTATTAATTTACCATCAGCACATTAAGATCGATTTATTCGACGCTGACGTAAAAAAGAAAGGAAAATAAAAACATGCCAAGATCAGTAAATCATGTAGCTTCAAGACAAAGAAGAAAGAAAATCCTCAAATTAACCCGAGGATACTTCGGAAAACGTAAAAACGTTTGGACCGTTGCCAAGAATACTTGGGAAAAAGGTCAACAATACGCATATCGCGATAGAAAACAGAAAAAACGTAATTTCAGAAGTTTGTGGATAACTCGTATCAACGCAGGCGTAAGACTATACGGAATGTCGTATTCGGTTTTTATGGGTGAAATCCATAAAAAAGGAATTGAGTTAAACCGTAAAGCCCTTGCCGACCTCGCGATGAATAATCCGGAGGCATTTAAAGCCATTGTAAACTTAATTAAAAAGTAACTTAAATCAATTCTGTTTAAAATCAATAAAAAAAGGAGCTTTTTCAAGCTCTTTTTTTATTATTCTAATTTCTAATTATTTATATTCATAAAAAACTCTAAAGTGGTTTAGGTAAATAGGACAGTTTTTATATTTATTTTTTACATGCTTTTTTGCTTATGCTATTGTCCAATTTTTTTAGACCAGCATACAAGTATAATTAAAAGTATTATTTGTTAAACTATTTAGAAATCATATTTTTTCAATAAAAAAATTTCAGCGTTTATTTTTACAAACGTATATTTTTATAATTAGCCTAGTAAAATCGATACCATTATTTAAAATATTTTCTATCTAATTAACAAAAAAAGGAGCTATAGAAGCTCCTTATATCTAAATTTACCTACAATTTATTCTTCTACATATTCATAATATGTTGTACTGGTAGACTCAAAACCCATATAGGAAGTACTTTCCTTAACTTGAGTAGGAAATTTACTTTCATACACATACGTACAAGTAGTATTCATATTTATTGTTTGACCTTCTACATTGTATGACATTACGTTCGTTAAAACATTATTTTTGGATAAAGCCATTGCACTCGTACCATCACCTGAGAATAAAGCATCATAAAATGGATTGGCATAAGAATCGTAAGTATAAGTTATTGAAACTGAATACTCCGAACTTGTCATTTTTTGTGAAAGCACATTATCTCCATCATAAGTTATTTCAATAGTTGAAATAGTGCTTGTACTTTTTTGTAAGTTTCTTTGCAAATTTTCAATTATTTGAACAGGCATAAAGAATCGCATTACACGTAAAAATCTTTCATTATTAGATACACTTTTTTGCATATCAGTTTCATAGATATCTTCATAAGAAGTAACGGTGATTTTGGTAATTTTCTTTTTAGTATGCTCAACCACTGCCGATTCCACTAATTTATCATTTGAATACATTTCCATTTTCTGAAGCAATGACTTATCATAAGTTAATGTTGTATATCCGTATTCAACACCATTTACATAAGAAATAACTTTTTCAAGCTGATTAGTTTTTTTAGCATATTCAAATTCATCATATTGCTCTCCGAGCGAATCATAAGTAATTACAGCTAATACATCATCCTGCCATTTCCAAGTTTCGGCAAGTACCTTTGTGCCTTCTTGGTCTCTGCAAATTTTAGCTATTTTTTGTTTAGGGTTATAAATACCGTCTTTATCGCAAGACGAAATAAACATGGCAAATACCATTAATGTAGATGCTAATACAATGTACTTTTTCATTTTGTTAAACTTTAAATTATTATTAAATTAAATTATTTTATTTGTTTTTATTATTTGCAAAAATATATATTTTTTCAATACAAATTTATTTTTAATTTTATTTATTAAAATTCTTTTATAGCACGGACAAAAAGTGTTTTTTTGTTGTTTTTCATGGCATAATTTTCCATTTCACCTCTAATAAAGTTAGCATGATAAGCTTCATATTTTCCATATTCAGTTGATGTCCAATACATTTTACCAAACATGGTTTGTGATCCTATTTCTTCTAATACTTTGTTTAGTTCCATTCTTTGACTCATTATTTCTTCCATTTCATTTTTTGCAGGCAAATACCAACCCGAAACACCTTCTCCGTTTTTGCAATCGCACCAATAAAAAGCAGGGAATTTGGTTTGCCAATCGACAGATGTTTTAATTTTAACCATATTTATTAATCCATTAATTGTATCATTAGTATTCATTTTTAATGTATCCCCCCAAGCGCATTCAAATTCATTTAAAGAAACTATCATTCCATGAAGTCCATCGTCTGATATTTTAACTACTAAACCCATTACACCTCCTTCGGAAAAGACGTCTCCCACTTTATATGGATAAGCAGTTGTTTCTTCAAAATCTTTTATGCAAGAAACACAAAATAGTGAAATAAACAAAAGTAATATTATATTCTTTTTCATTATAATTAATTTTAATTTGATGCTTCTAAAGCCATTCCCAAACCGACATTCATTTCAAAATAAGGTGATTTATTACCTATTGGCAACATGGCAGCTCCGGCCGAAACCGTAAAAATTGCAACTTTTACGGTAAGTCCTGCTTCCAATTCAATAGAATTATAGCGATTGAAATAATACTTTTCGGCATATAATCCGGTTGAACTATTATAACAACTAATATCAATTAACTGTTTTCGAGAGCCATATCCAATCCCGAAATACATATATACGGGATCAACAGCACGAAAATAAATTCCTAATATTCCTCCATATCGTTGCCACTTCATATCCGTAATTTCGCGAAAATCACTGCTGAATTCCAATGGATTTTTATACCCTGAACTGAAATTAAAATTCGATTTTACTTTTACATAAAACCCAACTTTTGAAACCATTCCAAAATATATTTCACATGGATTGATTAATACTTGATTTTTCACCAAAGGAAATCCTACATTATAACCAAAAAAATACATCTGATTATTGGACGAAGACAAACTGTTTCTCCACATTGGATTGTTAACATACACATTGTTTTTTGCATGTAACTGAAAACAACACATTATCAATAGTATAATAACTAACGATTTACTTCTTGTACGAATCTTCATAATCGTTTATTTAAGCGGTTTTTGGCATTTTTGAAAATTTTTCAGCAATTTTAAAAAACAAATCGGCAAACATAATCTTTTCGTTTACATTCGATTCTATATGTTTTATGGATTCATTAATTAGTTTATAATATATTGCTCCATTGGATTTGTTTATATAAGATTTAAATTTAAAAATATAATCTTTTTCTTCGGGAGTATACTTAAGGATCTGTTGTACATCAAAATCCCATACTATACATTTTCGAATAAAGACAAGTGCATAACGCAGAAAACTTTTTTGGCGTTCTCTTCCTAAATCATCCATCGTTTTAATAAAGTCGGTAATTTTATTAAAATCAAAATTCGGAGTTGGTAAAGCTAATTGGTAAGCTAATCGCATAAATTGAACAAAAAAATCTAAATTTGTATTCTCGTTATCTTCATTTATATTATATTGTAAAGCTGTAATGAGATTATTTTCCGATAAAAAGGCAACCCGTTTAGCCGTTTCCAAATCATAAGATTTTTTTTTCATGAGTAAATCTATCATTTCATCAGAACGTAACGAATTAACTTTTACCAATTGCGAACGAGATAATATAGTGTCAATAATTAGCTCTTGTTTTTCGGTAATTAATAAAAAAAGTGTTTTACCATCGGGTTCTTCCAATGTTTTGAGTAGCCGAGGAGCTCCATCATAGCGTAGTTTATCTGCCATCCAAATAATAAACACTTTGTAATCTGCCTCATACGATTTCATAGAAGCTTTATATACAATTTCTTCGGTATCTCTTACATTGATAATGCCTTGTTTAGTTTCGAGTCCGATTTTTTGATACCAATCTTGATCGGTAAAAAGGGCATTGGTTGAGGCAACCAACTCTCTCCATTCAACATAAAAATCGGAGCTTTTCGGTTTATCTTTAACCACATTATTAATTGCATTTGGAAAGTAGAAATGCAAATCGGGATGTGCAAGATGTTGATATTGAATGCAAGATTCACAAACACCACAAGAATCGATATCAGAACGGTTTTTACAGTTTATGTATTGAGCATAGGCAATAGCTAAAGCAAGGGTATGAGAACCTTCAACTCCTAAAAACAATTGAGCATGACCAACTCTTTGATTTTTTACAGAATTAATCAATTTTTGTTTTATTTCATTACATACATAAACATCGGAAAAAAGCATATCAATTATTTAAATTACTAACATCAATTCATTTAACAACTTTGTAAGTACAGGTTCAGCTTTTCTAGCTTCAATCAATACATCTTCATGAGAGACTTGTGTGATTTCATTTTCTCTCCACATATCGGTAATTACCGAGAAACAAACACATTTCATTCCCGAATGATGCGCCACAATAGCTTCGGGAACGGTAGACATACCCACACAATCACCACCTAAACGATAAAACATTTTATATTCGGAAGGCGTTTCGTAAGTAGGACCTTGCACACCGACATAAACCCCTTTTTTAAAAGAAATTCCATGCTCCGATGCAATTACTTCTAATTTTTTTATTATTATTTTATCATATACATCGTTCATTGCGGTAAAACGCGTACCCAAGCGATTATCGTTTTTCCCATGTAACGGATGTTCGGGGAAAAAATTAATATGATCGTTAATTACGATCACATCGCCAATACGATACGATGGATTCAACCCACCGGCGGCATTCGATAACACCAATACTTCAACACCTAATGCTTTCATTACTCTAATGGGAAAAGTAACTTGCTTCATATCATAGCCTTCATAAAAATGGAATCTTCCCTGCATGACAATCACATTAACACCGTTTAATGTGCCGATAAGTAATTTACCTTCATGACCTTCGACCGTTGAAACAGGGAAATTCGGAATTTCGAAATATGGAATAGCCGTTTCTACTACCATTTCTTGGGCAATTGTATTTAACCCACTACCTAAAACAATGGAAATTTTAGCTTTTATAAAAGCTTTACTTCTTATATACTTTGCTGTATTATTGATTATTTCTAACATACTCTACTATTTCTCGGTTAAAATCATCTTTATATTTCGGATGAAAGTCTACAACAATAGGTATATAATAAACAGGCATATTATATACCTTTTCTTTTATACTCGGTTCAAGCAATCGGGTAGCATCTTTTTCGGTGGTTATAATCGCTCGGTTTGGAGAGATACAACGATTTAACAGATATTGAATTTGATCAATATCACTTTCGGTAAATTTATGGTGATCTTTACATGTGTATATTTGAATATCTTTATACTTTTCTTTCAAATACGATACCAACGGATAGGAATTATAAATACCTGTAAATACGACCACACTTTTAGGCTCTTCATTTTTATTTTTAGCTAAGGTAGTAAAAGGGACTAAATTTCCATAGCGAATATAAGAAAAATAGATTCGTTGATGGGGCAATGGTTGTAATTTATCAAAAATAACCCGTTCATCTAAGGGTGAAATCAGAACAGGTGATTTTGTAACAACTATAATATCAGCTTCTTTAGCTGCTTTTATAGGTTCACGTAAACTACCCGAAGGAAAAACAAAGTCATCGGCATAAAGATGATAATAATCTGTCAATAAAATATTTAAACCAGCTTTTATCGCTAAATGTTGATAAGCATCATCTAACAAAATTATATCAATCTCAGCTAATTTCTCTAAAATTTTATTAACTCCTTCTACTCTTTTCTCACATACTGAAACAGCCACAGAAGGATATTTTTTATAGTATAAATAAGGCTCATCACCTATGGTACTGCTTGATGAAAGTGAATCGGCAAATAAAAATCCTTTCGTTGTTCGACCATAACCGCGACTCAATACAGCTAATTGATTTTTATCGGATAATAAACGAATTAGATATTCAGTATGAGGCGTTTTCCCCGACCCTCCCATACATAAATTACCGATGCAAATAATCGGTTTTTGAAAACCAACTCTTCTTTTTTTATCGTCTCGATTATAAAATTCACGACGAATGGTCATAAATAATGACCAAATCAAAGAAATTGGGAAAAAGATTATTCTTCGCATTATCTGTAAATAACTCATAACATGCGGATTAAAAAAAAATGCTTTTTTTTCTCCAACATGTAGTTTTATGCAGCTAAAATAACATTTTTTTTTATACTTTTGAGAAATATTTTTCAATTTATAATCAATTTATGAAAATAGCCGAAATTTTAAACTTTTTAGATGAACTTGCACCACTTTCCTATCAGGAAAATTACGATAATGCTGGACTAATTGTTGGCAATGCCGATGATGACTTTAGCAAAGGATTGATATGCTTTGATGTAAACGAACGTGTGGTAAACGAAGCCTTGTCTTTAGGCTGTAATTTAATAATCTCTCATCATCCTTTTTTATTTCATCCCCTAAAAAAAATAACCAACCAAAGCCTTGTTGAAAAAATTTTGGTTACTGCCATTAAAAACGACCTTGCCCTATATGCTGTGCATACCAATATAGACAATGTGATCAATGGTGTAAATAACTGCTTTTCAAATAAATTATTATTAGAACATACCCATATTTTACAACCAAAGAAACAATTGCTAAAAAAAATAGTATGCTTTGTTCCTATCGATTATGCCGATAAAGTAAGAACCGCTTTATTTGATGCCGGTTGTGGAAATATTGGAAAATATGATTGTTGCAGTTACACCATGGACGGAATAGGTACCTTTCGAGCCGGACAACAAACCAATCCCTTTATAGGTGAAATTGGAAAACTTCATCTCGAAAATGAAAGTAGAATTGAAACCGTTTTCCCTGCTTATAAAGAGAACCAAATTGTTTCCGCTTTGATAAAATCACATCCTTACGAAGAAGTAGCTTACGATATTTATAATTTGGAAAACACACACAAACAGGTAGGTTCGGGAATGATAGGTTTATTACCCTTTGCCATGAACGAAGCCGAATTTTTATCGTATGTAAAAGAAAAAATGAACCTTTCTCTTATACAACACAGCAAATTATCTGAAAGAAAAATTAAAAAAGTGGCTTTATGCGGTGGAAGCGGATCCTTTTTAATTCCCGATGCTATTTCTCAACAGGCCGATGTTTTCATTACCGGCGAAATTCATTACCATGATTTTCTAACCTATGAAAATACTATTTTATTGGCTTCAATTGGACATTATGAAAGTGAAAATGAAATAAAACATTATTTATATGAAAAACTAATTGAAAAATTTACTACCTTTGCAGTTTCAAAAGCAGAGACAAACCCAATAGGTTATTATTTCTAACAAACAGTTATTCTTTATTTTAAATATAAATATAATTAAAAGCAATAGTTATTAACGGTGTAAAAAACCCATAGTTTAAGAAAATTTTATATAAAATCACACATAACATGGAAAACATTTCACAAGAAACCAATCATAAAGACCTAAACAATCAAGATACCGATTTATTGATTAAAAAAACTGTAGAAGACAGTTTACTAGCACTTTATAAATTACAACTTATTTATTCAAAAGTTGATAAGATACGCGTTGTTAGAGGTGAATTACCTTTGGAAGTAAGAGATTTAGAAGATGCTTGTGCCGGAACTCAAACCCGATTAGATAAATTTCAAGAAGTTATTAATGATTTAAACAATCAAATTGATGAAAAGCAACAATTAATGAAACGTGCAACCATAATGATTGCTAAATACAAAGAGCAATTAGACAACGTTAAAAATAATCGAGAATATGATGCTTTAAATAAAGAAATTGATTATCAGAATTTGGAAATTCAATTGTGTGAAAAGAGAATTAAAGAATTTAATGCGAAAATTATTGAAAAGAAAGATGAAATTTCATATTTGGAAAATGAATCCGCTGCTTTAACGAATGAATTGACTGTTAAAAAAGGGGAATTAAACGACATTATTGCCGAAACAAAAAAAGACGAAACTCTATTGTTGGAAAAAGCCAAAGAATATGAACAAGGCATTGAACCGAGATTGTTAAACGCATTTTCTCGTATTCGGAACAATATGAGAAACGGATTAGCAGTCGTTAAAATTGAACGCGATTCTTGTGGCGGTTGTTTTAGCAAAATATCTCCTCAACGCCAATTAGACATCCGAATTCATAAAAAAATTATCGTTTGTGAATTCTGTGGACGCATTCTTGTTGATAATGAAATTGCCGATCAATCAGAAAAAATGCTTCAAGCATAATTTGTAAGTTTTGTATAAACACCGACTTTATTATTCTAAGACTTGATTTATACATTTAAAATTTAATATTAACCCTAAATTTTCACTTTTCATGTCGGGAAACTCATTGGGCTTATTATTCCGTATAACTACTTTTGGCGAATCTCACGGTTCTTCAACCGGAGTTGTCATTGACGGATGTCCGGCTGGTATTGTTGTTAATTATAAACTTTTAGAAGATAAAATCAAACAACGTAAAACCGGCATTTTCCCTTA
>CAYZQG010000046.1:0-11999 GCA_964480685.1 uncultured Lentimicrobiaceae bacterium | reverse complement strand
TTCACAATCTTTACCTCTGAAAGTGCCATCCCACCCAATATTTAATTCATTGGTTTCAAAAACTTTTTCTCCCCATCGGTCGAAAATAACTAAATGAACGTCCGTCAATAATTTACCTCTCACATATAACACGTCGTTGTTGTTATCATTGTTTGGCGTAAAAGCGTTCGGTAAAAAAACATAAGGATCGTCGCAAATAACGTCGAGAACAAAAATAGTAACGGTATCCGATTTTTGACAACCGTAAGGGTCGGTAACGGTAACGGTATACGTTGTTGTATTTTTTGGTTTTGCAAATGTTTTTACTCCTAATGGAGTTGTGAGATTTTCGGTAGGATTCCAAGAATAAGTAAAAGTAGTACCAAAATCTGTTGCATGTAAGGTCGTTTGTTGTCCGCGATAAATACTTGTCGAATCGGACCAGGCATTCACTTCTTGCGTATAATAACTTGAATCTTCGACTAAAACATTTAATACTTTTGTACATCCGTTACTATCAACAATAGTAACACTGTTTTCTCCGTAACATAATCTTTTCGGGTGATTGGTTGTATCGCCATTGTTCCAATTATAATGGTAAGGAGGTTTTCCTCCACTGACGTGCAAAATGGCTTGTCCGTAGCAGGCTTCAACACAAGGAGTTTTAATAATTGTATAATCTACATCTAATGAATCATATTGAAGCAATGTCAATATAGTATCTATTTCACAGAGGTTGGAATCAATAATTTTCAAGGTATGCGTTCCTTCTATTAAATTTGTTAAAGAATCATTTCCTTGAATACCATCCCATAAAATTCGGTAAGGAGGGGTTCCACCCTGGATATGTGCAATTATTTTTCCATTATGATAGCTGTAACATGAGGGACGATGCAATTCAATATTATCAAAACCTAAGGGATTGGGAGAGTTTACGATAGGAAATATTCGTCGAGTGCAATAAACAGTATCTTTAATATAAATATCGTAAATACCTGCACATAAATTGGATGCCGTATCTTTATTATATCCGTTTTTCCAAAAAAAGGTATATGGTGGATGTCCATTCAAGGGAAATAAGGCTATTTTTCCATCACAATCACCAAAGCAAGTAACGGGAGTAGTTGTAAAAGATACATGAAAATTTGTTGAGTCAACAACTTGTATTTGAGATGTATCCTTACATGCATTACTATCTGTAACTACGAGTGTATATTCTCCTGCACAGAGATTAGTTATCGAAGCTGTTGTATCACCGGTAATCCACCAATACGTATAGGGAGGAATTCCTCCTGTGGCACCACCGGAAACATAACCCGTACAGCTATCGTTGCAATAAACATAGGTATTTGTATCATAGAAAAATGAATTTATTTTTGTGGGTTGATAAAGGGTTGTATCAACGAAATAAATACATTTGTTAGTATCAAGGATACGAGCATGATAGGTTCCGGCAGAAAGCTTTTCGGCTTTATTGCCCGAGCCTACGTTATTTTCCCATTGAAAAGTACATGGAGAGGAATTGGGATTTATGTTAATAATAATGTGCCCATCGTGTAATCCAAAACAACGAATATGTTGAATATCTACCGTATAATCAATTGAAAAAACGTCAATAAAAACAGTGTCTTTGCTTTCACATCCATGCTCATTACTTATTGTAAGATAATAATACGTCGGTTTGTTCGGACTAATGAGCGGTTTAGAGGTATTAGCCCCTGAAATAATCGAAGATACAGGCTGCCATGAGTAATTCACATTTTTACCGGCTTGATGAAGTACTATTTTTGCAGAGAGATTAATAGAATCATCGCTACACATTTTTTTAGCCGAATCAATCATGCCGCTTATATGCGATTCGATAATGGTTACACTATCGGTTAATGTACAATAAGCATTCGACATTTTAATATAATAGGTTTTGTTTTTAGTTAAAAGATCTTTACCGACAGGGTTAGTTATAGGATGATTTAATGTATCGGAAAAATTTTTAAAAGAAGACCAAATATACTTCGTACCTCCAATTGTAGATGCTTGTAATTGAATAGTATCACCAAGACAAGCCGTGTCTTGAGGACCGGCATCTAAAAAAGTAGGAATTACATTTACTACTTGCCGAAAGGTATCCACACAGTATCCGTCGCTAATGTATAAATAATAGGATTGAGTAGAGCTAGCCGAAGAAATAGGATTGGCGATAGAAGGATTATTTAATCCGGTAGAAGGCAACCACGCATAGGTTACATTGGGATTGGCTGCCGGTGAAATACCTATTTGAACAAAATCACCTCTACACATGGTTTTACTTGGAAGTGTATCGCTCGAATTAGATAAAACAACTAATTCACGTATTAATGTATCATAATAATTACAACTTCCGGTATCGCTAACAATGAGCTTGATTTTATAAATTCCCGAATGTGAGTATAAATGAGAGGGATTTTTTTGAGAAGAATAAGTGCCGTCTCCAAAATCCCAATAATATGTTGATGCCACAGAAATCAATTGAGATTTATTGACAAAATTAATGGAATAAGGAGCACAGATTGTTTTGGGACATGTAAAATCGGCAACTACGGCAGGTAGATTAAAATCTATTTTAACCACTCCCAAATTACAATTATTACTGTTATTGGAAGTACTTACCACACCCGGTGTTACCGGAAGGTCTTGATATCTACCACAACTCGAACATATTGCTTGATATATACATCCTTTTTTATCAAATCGACTGGTACCGCCATCTACATGTTCGGCCGACCACTTTCCTCCGAAATAAGTAGCAAAAACAAGACGGGAAGCATCTTCACTTAAACTAAAAAAATAAAAATCATTATCATCTGTTGTTTTTTGAAAAGCATCGGCAGATAAAGGTAAACCGCTTGTGCCTCCTAAAGGACTTCCTATATTACTATTTACACTGGGAGAACCCCATCCTGAGATATAAATATTTTTACACAAATCAACCATCAGAGCCGTAGGAGAAATATCGGGACCTATTCCTCCGGTTCCAAAAGCTGTTGACCATATAATTTGGGATAAACCCGGATTTAATTTGCTGATAAATTGTCCTCCGTTAGGTACATACCAAGTTGCATTTTGTACCCAAGCTAAACTAATAGCATTGGTCAAGCCCATAACATAAACGGAATTTAATCGGTCTAATTTAATTAAATAAGTTTGATCATACGTGCTTTTACCAAAATAGGTTGAATGCAATAATTGATTGCCATTAGTTGATAATTCAGCAATAAATCCGTCTGAAACGCCTCCGCCATAAGTAGGTTGGATTACACCCGATGTGGTTGGAAAATTTCTCGAATATGTTCCACCACAAACATAAACATTGTAATTTTCATCAAACGACATGCTATAAATAGCATCCGAACTATCACCTCCCAAATAAGAAGCCCAAATTAAATTACTTAAATCATAATTAAATTTAGCTATACATCCATCTTGTTTTCCTCCGCCATAAGTCGGCTGATAAGCTGAAGTTGAAGTAGGTAGATTAGTGGATGATGTACTTGATACGATATATACATTACTAAATTCATCTACCATAATTTCTCCTCGTACTTCATCGGCATAATTTTTTCGTAAAGCAACATCGGTACTTAAGCCGTCGTTGCCGCTACCACCAAAATAAGTAGAGCCGAGAAGTTGAGTTCCTGTAGTATTAAATTTTGAGATTACAATATCAACACCGGAAGTATATCCTATTACATTTGTTAATGTAAAGTATGATCCTCCATTAAAATTTGTATCAAATGCGTTGGCACAAACAGGAAAATCTAAAGAAGAAGTACTTGCTAAAACATATAATTCATCATTATCATTAACAATTAAACTATGAGGCACTTCACTTCCAAGTCCTCCCAAATAGGTTGAAAATAATAGTGTTGTGCCGGTAGCATTAAATTTTGAAATTCCGATATCTTCGGAACCGTAACTAAAATTTACTTGATAAGCTCCTATTGTAACCGGATATCCCGTCGAAAAAACACATCCTCCACCATATAAATTTCCTTCCGAATCAAAGGTAGCCGTATAGCCCCAATTATCAGCGTAAGAGCCTGTATATGAACAAAATGTTAAGGTTGGGTCAATCATTAAAATAAGCGATGTATCGTATGCTCCTATTTTAAATCGTACCGTATTATGTTTAATAATAAAATCACATGAAATAGGAATAATTTCACCCTCTAAGTTTATTTGATAGGCATAAGGTTTTAATTCAACAATTTCATTTATTCCACATTTGATATGTAAATTGCCTTTTTTTAAATACATTTTATCAACACCTTCATACGTCATGTTAATATCATGAGGATTGCCTCCTTTGGATACGATAAATTCATATTTAAGCGAGTGGTTTTTTTCATAGTATTTCATGTGAATTCCTTTGTAAAGGTTTTCATAGGTAATGGCATGATATTTATGCACATTAGTTGCCCAACGTTTTGGATCTTTGCCAATATAGTAATTGTTATAGTCCGAATAAATCTCTTCTCCTTTGTAAGAAACGAAAGAGGAAGTTTGATTAAAATGAACTTTATAAGAATAATAAGTAAGCATTAAACTATCCTCATCGGAAAAATAAGTACCGCTGAATTTTCGTTGCAATATTTTTTCCACGGCTTCACGGTCTTGCAAAACGTATGTAATGCAGTTATCTTCAAAGAAAATGGCTCCTCCTTTGAATTCTGTTTTATATTTGATATTGTTTTCCCATTGATTTTTGTTTTCAATGAAAGCTACATGACTCTCATGATCCGTATGCTGAGCATATAATGAACCGGTTAAGAGGAATATAAAAAATATATGAATAATGGGTAGTTTCATGGTTATGAAAACAGACTATTGTTTTAAAAAATTTTACAAAGATACATTTTTTTATAATGAGGGATTAATAAATAAATCTTTTTGTTGCATTAAAAATAATTTTAATGCATTTTTTGCCTTTTCAGAAAATAAGTAAGCATTACTTTGTAAAAACCTTCATTGATATTTGTTTCAACCAAATCTATTTGATATTGTCCGCAACGGATTTTTAATTCTTCTTTAAACTCTTTCATGGCTTTACGATACAGGTCTTTCATCTCATTGGCATTCACTTTAATCATTTCCTGTGTTTCCATATCAATGAATTTATAAGGTTTGTTATCAAAATCAAATTGCATTTCCAACGATTCGTCATATACATGAAAAAGAATAACATCGTGTTTATTATGACGTAAATGCTGCAATGCTAAAAACAATTCGTCTTTTTGGTGAAAATTATCGAACATATCGCTGAAAAGAATCACTAAAGAGCGACGATGAATTCGTTCGGCAATTTCGTGTAAACTGTCTATTAAATTAGTAGTTTGCTTTTGTTTTTCATCATAATCGGTTAATAGTTTTTCCAATTCACCGGTTAATAATTTTATGTGAACGTTGTTCGATTTAGCTTGCGAATGGAAATCAACTTTATTCGAAAACAACGATAATCCTGTTGCATCGCGTTGTTGTTTAAGCATCTGAATAATTGCTGCAGCAGCATAAACCGAAAAATACAACTTATTAGGACTTTCGAGTGAAAGATTTTTTCGGATAGGAAAATACATCGAGGAGGAAGTATCAATAATGATTTGACAACGTAAATTAGTTTCTTCTTCAAATTGCTTTACAAACAATTTATCGGTCTTTCCATATAATTTCCAATCTATATTTCGGGTAGATTCGCCGTTATTATAGGGACGATACTCGGCAAATTCGACCGAAAAGCCGTGAAAAGGACTTTTGTGCAAACCCGTAATAAATCCTTCAACCATTTGGCGGGCAATTATTTCCAAGTTACTGAATTGACGTAACTGATTGATGTCAATTTGGCTCATTATTTGATTATATTCCTTATATTTTAGTTTATAAAACGAAAAAAAAATCTTTTTATTTTTAAATTAAAATTAATGTACTTTTGCAAATTCAGATTATAAAATTTAAATTGATATGAAACCCTTTTTTACGCTTTTAATGCTTTTATCCGTGGTGAATGTATTCAGTCAGCAAACCACTAAAAACTTAGTATCTATTGATAGTTATCTTTACAATTCGGAGGGTAAAGAAACGGAAAGTCATTCTTATTCCGTTTTAAACGGAAACCCTTCCGGTCCCGATAAAACGTATACTTTGTATAATGGCAGTGGTAATATAATAAAAAAGGTTACCCTTAATTTATACAATGATACTACCGAAAAAATCACATATTTATATGAAAACAAAAAACTCACAATTACCTCATTTACTTATTCAGGTTCTTTAATTACACCCGAACAAAAAACGATATATTATGGCGTAAACGAATTTAAAGAAATAAATGAAATGGTTGCCGTTTATTTTTTAGAAATACCAATGTATAAATGTGATTCATTTCAAGTTTATTCTTGGAATTCTACGAATTGGCAATTAAGTACAACCGGAAAATATACTTTCTCCAATAATAATCCGACCAAACTTTTGATGAGTATGAATGATTATGTGGAAGGAATGACGGTAAATCTTCAAATTACGTATCAATATGACTCTAAATATAATTGCAAAAATATGTATATCAGTGTTTTGATGATGAATATACCCCTATCTTTGATGAATATTGATCAAACCTTTAATGCCTCTTCTTTATGTACGGAAACCTATATTTATCCCAACGTAAATCCATTGCTTGCTCAATCTTTCGGGGAAGATTTGGCCGCTATGTTGGGTGAAGAAAAAATAAAATATACCTATAATTCTCATAACGATGTTAAATCGGTTACTATGTCCTATCTTAATGATTCTTTGGACGTTTTTCAAGATGTTTTTATGAGTGAAAATGTATATAAACAGGCAACTATTAACGGTACCCTGAGTTATTTGCTCGACACCGTTTATGGATATGACATCACCCAAACCGTATCCACTTTAAATATTCAGGCTCAAAATGTAAACATTTTTCCAAATCCGGCAAATAATAGTTTTTATTTAGAAGGAGTTACTTCTCCTTCAACCATTGAAATGTATGATATTTCCGGAAAGCTATTAGTGTCAAAAACATGGAATGTCGATGACCCTTCCATAAATATCGAAAGCTTGAAATCGGGTATGTATATCTTAAAAATTAAAAACGAAGATGGCGTGATTGTTTCAAGATTTTTAAAACAAAGAAATTAGCTTTTTAATTCTTCCAATTGTTCACAAAGTATTTCCCATTCGGCTACAAGCATGTCAACTTTATGTTGAAGGCTTTGATATTCTTTGTATAATTCTCCCGAAGCAATTTGTTCTCCGAATTTTTCGGGACAACTCATTTTTTGATTTATTTCATCTATTTTTTTCTCGGCAAGTTGAATATCGCTTTCTCTTTGTTCAATTTGTCGGTTGAGTTTACGGATGGCACTTTCTTTTTGTTTTTGTTGTTCCCAACGGTTTTTCATGTCCGAATCGGAAAGGTCGGCAGTGGAGGTGCTGTTTTGTCGGTTACTGTTTAGTAATTGCAATGATTCAAGTTTGCGTTTATCTAAATATTCTTGAATATCACCCAAATGTACTTTGACTGTTTTATTTCTGAATTCAAACACTTTATCGCTCAATCCTTGTAAGAAATCACGGTCGTGAGAAACAAGGATGAGTGTTCCGTTGTAGCGAAGAAGTGCATTTTTCAACACGTCTTTCGATTGCATATCCAAGTGATTGGTAGGTTCATCGAGCAACAACACGTTATAAGGTTCGAGCAAGAGTTTAGCCAATGCCAAACGGGCTTTTTCGCCACCCGATAAAACACTGACTTTTTTATTCATGTCCTCGTTGGTAAATAAAAAACTTCCCAGAATACCGCGTATTTTAGTACGAATATCCCCCACGGCAATATCGTCCATGGTTTGAAGAACGGTTTTCGAAAGGTCTAAAAGCAAATTCTGATTTTGAGCATAATATCCTATTTTAACAAGTTCACCGCGATGCAATGTGCCGGTTGTGAGTGCTAATTCTTGATGTAGAATACGCATGAGGGTAGTTTTTCCTTCGCCGTTTTTACCGACAAAAGCTACTTTTTGTTGATGCTCGATGACAAAATTAACGTCGTGTAATACTTCTTTTTTATCATATCGTTTTGAAAGATTGTCGGCTTCAAACACTACCCGATTGCAATTGGGTGCCGGTGGGAAAAGAAAATGTATGTGTGAAGTATCCAATTCGTCCACTTCGACAATGTCCATTTTTTCGAGTAATTTAACACGACTTTGTACCTGTTTGGCTTTGCTCGATTTATACCGAAAGCGTTCGATAAATTGCTCAATGGTATCAATTTCTTTTTGTTGGTTTTCAAAAACTTGTTTTTGATGTGCAATGCGTTCCATCCGTCGTTCGACATAAGTGGAATAATTGCAGTTATAATCTTCGATTCGTCCCAAGGTAATTTCTACGGTACGTTTACACACTTTGTTGAGAAATGTTCGGTCGTGAGATACTAAAATAACCGCTCCGATGTAAGATTGTAAAAATCCTTCCAACCATTGAATGGATTCAATGTCTAAATGATTGGTAGGTTCGTCTAACAAAACAATTTCGGGTTTTTTCAACAGAATTTTAGCCAATTCAACCCGCATTTGCCATCCGCTGCTGAACTCGTTCATTTTACGTTCAAAATCGGATTTTAAAAAGCCAAGACCAAGCAATACTTTTTCGGTATCCGACTCGATATGATTGGCACCAAGATATTCAAAGCGATGATTTAATTCACTTAACGTATTTAAAAGCGATTCGTATTCCGCCGATTCATAATCGGTGTAATGGGCAAGTTGTTGGGTAAGCTTTTCGATTTGCGATTCGATGTGTTTGATTTCGGAGAAAGCCGTTAAGGTTTCTTCCCACACGTTTTTTTCCGTTGCCAACGACATTTCTTGCGGCAAATAGCCTATTTTATGTCCTTTTGAAATAACAATATTACCTTTTTCGGCTTGTAATTCTCCGGAAAGGATTTTTAATAAGGTTGTTTTTCCGGCTCCGTTTTTTCCTACCAAGCCGATGCGGTCATTGTCGGAAACGACAAAACTAACTTCTTTAAACAACGGAATGCCTGAGAAATATATAGAGAGATTGTTTACGGTAATCATGAAGTTTTACTTTTTTAGAATAGTTGTTTATAAAAAACAATTCGGTTAAGGAGTTTAAAAATACATCTTTTTCATCAGATAATTTTTAACATAATCAGCCACTCCTTCTTCTAAAGAAGTAAAAGATTTAACATAGCCCGATTCGGTAAGTTTATTCATATCGGCTTGAGTAAAATATTGATATTTATCGCGTATATCCATTGGCGTGTCAATATATTCAATCAAAGGTTCTTTGTCCATTGCCCTAAAAACAGCGGAAACAAGATCGTTGAACGAACGTGCTTTTCCGGTTCCGAGATTATATATTCCCGATTCGGGACGATGTTTTATTAAAAACGAAATTACTTGAATAAGGTCTTTTACATAGACAAAATCGCGTAATTGTTCGCCATCTTTATAGTTTACATTGTGAGAGCGGAAGAGTTTTACATATCCGTTCTCATTGATTTGATGAAAGGCATGAAAAATAACCGAAGCCATGCGGTTTTTGTGGTATTCGTTGGGACCGTAAACATTAAAAAACTTCAAGCCTGCCCAAAAAGGCGGTTCTTCTTCTTGTTTGAGCGCCCATTTATCGAATTCGTTTTTCGAAATACCATAAAGATTTAAGGGTTTAAGTTTTTCGACTAAAGAATGTGAGTCTTCGTAGCCGTATTCACCCATGCCATACGTGGCTGCGGAGGAAGCATAAATCAAGGGAATGTTATAGAGAACACAATTTTCCCATATTTGTTGGGAATAATTCAGGTTTAATTCTTGAAAAATATTCCAATTGGTTTCGGTAGTATCGGTGCGTGCTCCAATATGAACAATAAATTCCACTTGTTGATAATTGGTTTCTAACCAAGAAAAAAACTCGGTTCGCCCTACTTTCGAGATATAAGGCTTGTTTTCAAGGTTTTTAACTTTTTCAGTTTTTGAAAAATCATCTACGGCAACAATGTTTTCGTACCCTTCTTCGTGTAATTTTTGTACCAAACAACTGCCTATAAATCCGGCAGCTCCGGTAATCACCATATAGTTCATTTAGTAATTAAAGTTAGATGTGCAAAAGTATAATTTTTTATAATATCATTGAAGAAAAATTGATAGAATATTCATTATAGGTTTAATCATACTTGTTTTTTAAAATAAGTTGTTATAATTCCTCTAAATTTTATCGGATAATAGTAAAAAATTATCCATAAAATAATATAAACTTGAAATAGGGAAAATTAAAAAATCAATGTTCTTTCGTAATCGGTGTCGGATTCGGATGATAAAAAGATTTCAAGTTGATTGTGGAATTCAAAACCATTTAATTTCTTTTTAAAAGTCGAGAAAATGTGAGGGAGTTCTATTTCCAATTTTCTTTTTTTTGAAAGTATTAAAAATGCTTCATTTTTATCAATACCAAGAAATTTTCTATTTAAAAGATTTGCAGCAATGCCGGTTGTGCTGCTTCCGGTAAATGGGTCTAAAATCCAGGCATTTTTTTGTGTTGATGCCAAAATAATTCTGGTTAATAATGCCAAGGGTTTTTGAGTGGGATGTTTACCGCAAGATTTTTCCCATGGAGCAATGGCAGATAAATTCCATATATCTTTCATTTGTGTGCCGCCATTTATGGTTTTCATTAGCTCATAATTGTAATAATGAGATGATTTTTTACTTTTCTTTGCCCAAATGATAAATTCGGTAGAATGGGTAAAATAGCGACATGAAAGATTAGGAGGAGGATTTGTCTTTGCCCACGTAATGCAATTCAAAATTTTATAGTCCAATTCGGTAATCATTTGAGCAACGGAAAAAATATTATGAAAAGTACCGCTTATCCAAATGGTGCCAGTTTCGGTTAAATGTTCTTTACAAGCTTTCAACCATTTAAAATTAAATTCATTGTCTTTTTCAAATCCTTGCGAACGATCCCAATCGCCTTTGTTTACACTTACCATTTTACCGCTTTGAACCGAAATGCCATCGTTGGAAAGAAAGTAGGGTGGGTCGGCAAATATCATATCGAACTTAAAATCAAATTGATTTAAAAGCTCAACACAATCGCCTTGTAAAAGCGTAAAGGTATTATCGGTGGATTTAAAAAAAGGGGAGATCATTTATACTAAAGAATTATCTATTAATCCATTCATTAACATCGCCCTACCAGACCAATTCCAATATGTTACATCTTGTTCAATAAAAAGCCATTTAATAGCTAAAATTATTATTGCAATAGGTCTTTGTTGATTATCACAATCAGTAAAGTATATATTACGTATTGATAGGATATCAAATTCTTCAAGATTGTATATATTTCTAATGGAAATTTTTATATTATTATATTGTTCTTCTGGTATTGAATCTTTTACTTTTTGTAATGTTTGAATAATATCATTATGGCTTGGGTTTGTATGTCTTCTTGAAGACTTGAAGTACATTCCATCAATATGGACTATAAAATCAAAACCCTTATTTAAAGCTGCTGGGCGTTTTAATAAAATACTATAATCATTATACTGTTCAACTTTGTATTCGTATTTTGATGATAATTCATCTTTGCCTGTACCACATTGTTCATTAAGAAATAATTCTACAATTTCTCTACGTGCTTCTACTCGAGAGCCAGCTAACAATTCGTGTATTTGTTTGGTTAAAGGCATAATTCATTTTTAATTTTGTCGACAAATTCATTTATTGTCTTTAAGTTATACACACTTGGAATAATTGAAAATGCTTCTTCTAACTTGTTTTTAGCCGATAACCATCCTTGTCCGTCTGTAATCCACACAAATTCAAATTTTGCGTATTGATTTATTTTAAGGGCAACATCAGAATAAGCTCGTGCAACTTCATTAAGTTTAGAACCACCACCATTATAAAAATTTGTTTCAATCAAATAGGTTTTAACCTTAG
>CAYZQG010000045.1:0-12042 GCA_964480685.1 uncultured Lentimicrobiaceae bacterium | reverse complement strand
TTACCTCGCGTTTTCACCCTTACCTTTTTCAAGGCGGTTATTTTCTGCGGCACTATCTGTGCTTGCTTTAACAAGCCCTTCCTGTTAGGAAGTATGGCGCTCTATGTTGTCCGGACTTTCCTCTGTATTACACACGTTAACACAGCGACAGAACGAATTGCTGTTTTCTCAATCAATAAACGAAACATCTCCTTTTCCTTCGCGAATGACCGATATTTCACCGTCAACACAACGAATAACGGAAGAAGGGATAAAATCGCCTGCTCCTCCATCGATAACAATATCTACTTGATCTTCATATTGTTCATAGATAAGTTCGGGATCAGTATAATATTCTAAAAAATCATTCGTGATTTTTAAGGAAGCATTTAATATCGGATGTCCTAATTCTTCAACAATGGCTCGAGCAATATTGTTGTCGGGAATTCGAATTCCTACCGTTTTCTTTTTTTGAATAAATTTTGGAACATTGCTATTTGCTTCCAAAACAAATGTATAAGGTCCCGGTAATACTTCTTTCATTAATTTAAATACCGTATTGTTTAACGGTAACGTATAATCCGACAGATTGCGTAAATCATGGCAAATAAAGGAAAAATTCGATTTTTCTTTCTTTTTATTCGTAAGTGTACACAAACGATCCAATGCTTTGGTATGGTATAAATCGCAGCCGATACCATAAATCGTATCGGTAGGATAAATTATAATACCTCCATCTTTCAAACAATCAACTACTTGTTTGATTGAACGTTCATTAGGATTATTTTCATACAGTTTAAGAAGCATACATGGATTTATTAAAAAAAGGGTAAGCTACTTACATCGCATCGCTCAACCATCTTACCCTTGCTATCTTCCAATCCTGGGGGAGTTCAACAGGAGCAGATCGTATAAGACTTACCCGATTGCAAAAGTATAATTTTTTTTGAAACAAAAGGAAAATATTTTATAAAAATACAGATAAAAAAGGTAGTTACGTTTTTAAAGCGTTGAGAATTTCGCGACAAATACTATCAGCCGTATTTCCATTTCCGAAAAGTGGCGGATATTCTTTGGGTGGAGTTAATTTAAAATCTTTAAATGCTTTAAGAATATTTTCAGGTTTTACATCACTGAGTATACTACATTTGGTTTTAATAAGTTCAGTCCATTCGGTTTCATTTCGAAAGATAATACAAGGTTTTTGATAAAAATAGGATTCTTTTTGTACACCTCCCGAATCGGTTAATATCATAGATGCATGTTTTTCGGCATACATCATTTCTAAAAAGGAAAGAGGTGCTATAAAATGAATAAATGGATTTGTAAATAAAGAAGTGTATTCTTTTTCCGATAAAAAACCGACAATCATTTTTTGAGTACGAGGATGTAACGGAAAGACAAGATGTTGTTGATCATCAGCTATATATTTTAATCCCGTCAATATATTTATAAGTCGTTCTTTATCGTCGGTATTTTGTTGTCGATGAATGGTTACCAATGCGTAAGAAGGGAATGCCATCAGTTGTTTTATAAATTCTTCCGTAACGGTATTTTTTTTCTTTTCAAAATACAAAGCATGGTCATACATAATATCACCGCAAAAGAGAATATTTTTATTGTCCCGATTATAAGGTATCGAGTTGTTTGTATAAATGCCTTCTTTTTTTAAATTATCAATAGCAGTTTGCGTAGCACAAAAGAGATAAGTAGCACGTTTATCGGTTTCGATACGGTTGATTTCTTCGGGCATAGTCATATCAAAAGAACGCATTCCGGCTTCGATATGAGCAAGCGGAAGTGCGCAATTTTCTGTTGCAATGGCTCCGGCAAGTGTTGAAAACGTATCCCCATATACCAAAACCATATCGGGCTTTTCCGCTTTTAAAATTGTTTCTAAGGCAGAAACGGATGTTTCCATCGGATAAGAGGCTTCGGTTGAATGTATTCCTAAATTGTAGGTAGGAGCATCAATTTCTAATTCATCAAAGAAAATCTCGGACATGTTTTTGTCGTAATGTTGTCCGGTATGCAAGATGATATGTTCCAATTGGGTAGAAAAAACATTGTTTATCACTCTACACAAAGCGGCCGTTTTAATAAATTGAGGTCTTGCTCCGACTATTGAGATGATTTTGTACATGATGCTTTTTTTGTTTGAGTTGAATCTGTTTTTTTTAATAGATTATTCTCTTCCACAATAGTATGAATCGATTTAATTTTAGGCAATAAAAATGCGGCGGTTTTATAAGCTGGTTTAAATAAAAGTATACTTTCTTTGGCATGTGCCGTTAAAAATTTTTCATGTTGATCGGCAGCAACGATATAATAAAATAGAATTCCTACAAAAAACAATACTTTAATAAGTCCGAAAACAAAGCCTAAAATTTTGTCAATTATTTCGGGGATAATAAAACTAATGCTGATTTTAAAAAGTTTACCGACAAAAATAACAAGAATTATGCAAACAAAGAAAGTTAATGCCAACGAAACTAAGTGCATAACTTCCGATTCGGCTCCAATTAGTTTTGCTGTAAAATTCGATAGATAAACAGCTCCCCATCCTCCAATTAAAATAGCAAGAATAGAGAAGGTTTCATAAATGAGTCCTTTTTTGATTCCTTGATAACCGAACCAAACCATGGCAAGAACGATCAAAATATCAATTATTTTGAACATAAACAAAATTATTTTATAGCTTTAAGTTGTTGGGCGAATTTCGAAGCGTAAACAAATTCATTCAATTCTTTATTATCGGTAAAAAGAACATTTTCGTTGTTTCCTTTCCACCAAAGTTTACCTTCAAAAATAAACGATACAGTTTCTCCTATTGCCATGACGGAATTCATATCGTGGGTATTGACAATAGTAGTTATCTGATATTCATGCGTGATTTCCGAAATCAATTCATCAATAACTAAGGAAGTTTTAGGATCTAATCCCGAATTGGGTTCATCGCAAAAAAGATATTTGGGGTTTAATGCAATTGAACGAGCGATGGCAACGCGTTTTTTCATTCCCCCGCTAATTTGAGATGGGTAAAAATGATGAGTGTCTTGTAATTTTACTCTTTCCAAACAAAAGTTCACTCTATCATTTTTTTCGGCATCGTTCAGATCGGAAAGCATGATTAAAGGAAACATTACATTTTCTTTAACGGTCATAGAATCGAATAAAGCTCCTCCTTGAAAAAGAACTCCCATTTCTTGACGTATTATTTTCTTTTCTTTTTTCGACATTTTAATAAAATCGCGATGATCGTATAAAATTCTGCCCTTTTCTGCCTCATATAATCCTATCAGACACTTCATTAAAACTGTTTTTCCGGAACCGCTTTGCCCGATAATTAAATTGGTTTTACCAGGTTCAAACTCACAGGAAATGTCATGTAAGACTTCTTTTTCATTGAAAAATTTATATAAATGTTCAATTTTAACCATGTTTAGCCAAGAAATATTTGAGTTAATATAAGGTCAAATAATAAAATTAAAAAGCTACTGTTTACAACAGCTTGTGTACTTGTCTTTCCGACTTCTAGAGCTCCTCCGGTTGTTTTATAGCCCCAAAAGCCGGAAATGGATGACATCAGAAAAGCAAAGAAAAATGTTTTTATTAACGCATAGAAAATGTCTCGTAATACAAACCAAGAACGAATGCCTTCAATATATTGTGATGAAGGAATGGTGCCTAAGAATTCACAGGCACACCAACCGCCAAATAAGCCGAGAAAAATACTTATTACGATTAATAATGGATTTATTAAGCTACATCCAATGATTTTTGGAAAAATTAAGTGTGAAGCGGAATTTATTCCCATCGTTTCCAAAGCATCAACTTGTTCGGTAACTTTCATAGTGCCAATTTCAGAAGCAATGCGGGAACCAATTTTTCCGGCTAAAAAAACACTGATAATAGTTGGAGCAAATTCCAAAACAACCGATTGACGAACAACAAACCCGATGGTCCATGAAGGGAGCAAAGGATTTTCGACTTGTAAATTGGTTTGAATGGTTATTACAGCACCCATAAAAATGGATATTACTGATACAATTAATAGAGAATCAATGCATAATGAATTGATTTCATCAACAATTTGTTTTCGGAAATAGCGTTTGTTTTCGGGTATTGCAAAGACACGCTTCATTAAAAGTAGGTATTCACCTATATCTTGAAGTATTAATTCTAAAAGATTTAGACGCATATTGTTTACATTTATCTGCCCGAATTTTAATAAAGAAATTTTGTTCATTTATAAAAATACATATTATATGTTTTTATGTAACGGTTTATTGAAATATTTATTTCAAACCGTATTAATAATCTCGATAATCTTTGGTTACATCATATTTTAAATCTTTTAACATAGCCGATTTTACATTGATTGAAAATTCAAATCCGCGATAACTCCCGAATGGTCGCCATTTAAATCCCATTTCCCAACAATGCAAATCTCTGTAAATTTCAAAGGAGGAAACGGATATACTTTTATTTATAAAATCATATCCGCTAGTAAATGCAAGTCGCCATTTTTCGGTAAGTTGAAAGCTTCCAGATAGATTGATGGTATTGGTCATTAGTTGATTATATTTGTTTGAATCCGGTTTAATAAGTTTATAATAATTATAATTATCGGTAAGATTGTAATTAAAAGTATAACTTACATTTACATTCCATTTGCCTAAAGATGAGAACCCACCTTTATTCTCTTTCTTTTTAAATGTTTGATCATTAATAGAATAGCTTAGTGAAACTGCAAAAGAAGTGTTTGATAAACGGAATAAGCGATTGTTGATATCTAATTCAAACGTATCAACTCTTGAACCGTTATTGCCAATAATATAGGGATCAAACCCGACACCGAAATTCAATACAATCGTTTTTAAAATAGTTGTTCTGCCTGTAATGGTTAAAGGTTGCCAACGCATGGAATCGGCTGTTAAAATATAATTTGAACCGATTGTTAAATTTTCGATTAAAGTTACTTTCTTAGTACCACTGACCGTATCTTTTTTATTGGAAACTTTCATCTCCAATTTATTACTAAAGGAAAGACTTAAAGTGGCTGATTGTTTTTCTAAGGGTGTGCCGTATAAAAATCCTTCGGTAGGAGAATAAACAACTTTTTCTTTTTCAATAGAATCATAATATGACTTGAAATAGTTTTTATTTATTGCCGGTCTATAAGTAAACGACAAAGCCGGAACAAATTCATGGCGGAAAGCTTTCACTTTTCCTTTTTTCATGCTGTACATACCATATAAAGTTGTTTTTAAGGTAGAACTATAAGTTACATTGTGGACGGCAAAAAAACGATAAATAGTATCTTTTGTTATTATGGAATGACCGCTAGTGTCTTGACTCCAACTGCGGAGGGCTCCTCTAAATTGCCAATATTCGTTTAAAGTAACCGTGTTATTCCAATCTATATATTTAAAAATCTTGATGGTGCTTGAAATTGGGATTGCCTGAGATATGCCATATTTCATGTTTTTAGGAATTTGTTTGGATAAGTTAATCGTATCGCATAAACTTATATTGTTTGTCAAAATGGTGTTGTAAGACATGGATATATTTTCATACCAACGAAGTTTCCCTACTACATTTCGTCGACGGAAGGGATAAAACTGACTGATATTAAAATTAATATTGGGCAATGTTAATTGCATGATTTTAGTTTGAATATTTTGCGAAAGATCGGCATTAATACCTAAAGAATAATTGTTTCGCCAAGAAGTTGAAAAACTGATAGCAGAAGTAAAATTAGTATTTACATAATCGCTAACATCAACAATATTTCGATTGTTATAATTACTGGTTATAAAGTTAACATCTGCTGAAAAGCGATTTCGAGGATGAGCTTTTGCATCTTGATTATGTTTCCAATTGATTTTAAAATCATTTGAAGTTGAATACGAAGAAGTCGTTGGTTCGCCTGAACGCGTGAAGCTGTAAGATGCATCTAGAAAACCTGAATATTTATAACGTTTAATATAATTTGATTTGGCATTGATGGTGTATGATCCCCGTGTATAAATATCGGCAGTTAAAGCAATATCCATTTTATCGTGGAAAGCAAAATATACGCCCATTCCTTTAAAATAAAAACCTAATTCAGCCGATTCGCCGTAAGCAGGAATCAGAATCCCGTTTTTATATCCTTTTTGATTGGGAATTAATGCGAAAGGAGCTACTAAAGGAGTCGGTATGTCGGCAATTTGAAGTTGAATAGGTCCGGTTACAATTTTATCGTTGGCTATTACTTTAGCTTTTTGAAAGTTAAAGCCATAATGTGGATGCTCCAAATTGCAAGTGGTGAAAGAACCCTTATAAACATAATTGGTGCTATCGTCTAATTTTTTAACTAGTTGTCCGTGAAGAAAACCATCCGATTCTTGCGTAATTACATTGGTTACTAATCCTTTTTTGGTGTTAAAGTTGTATTTTATTTCGTGTGATTTGAATTCGGTTTTGTTTTGTTTAAAAATCGGATTTCCTTGTAATATATCGGCACTATCTTTTGTGCCTCGTGCATATAATTCATTTTGATCGAAATCGATTTCCATATAGTTAGCTGTCAGTATAATATCGTCATATTTTACATCAACGAGATGATGTAAATAGGCTTTTTTGCCTTTGATATCAAAGGTAATCGAATCTTTGGCATAGTAGTCAACCGCTGAAGTGATGGCATCTTTAGAAATTAATAAAAGAGTATCATTTTGATGAACGGAATCCTTCTTAATGGTGCTATCATTCGATACAATGGATGAGGTAGAATCTATATTTGTATGGGGTTTCGACGACAAAGAAAGCCGATTTTGAGTCGTCGAAAGAGAAACACTATCTCTTTCTTGAGCCATCGTTTCACAATATAATCCTGAAAACAGGATACTTTGCAAAACAAGCAGAATAGGTATATGTTTTTTTAAAAGATTGTTATACAATTTTATTAAATTGAATTTTATATAAAAAAATTTTATACTTTTGTAAAAAAATTAAGGCTACAAAAATATAAAAATACAACATAGAGTTTGTCTTTAATTAAGCGAAAAAATAAAAAAAAAAAATCAATTTAAATCAGTATGAAAATTGCACACCAAATAACGATAGTAAGCACTGTTTTATTGTTGGTTTTTATATTAATACCGATACAAATACAATCATCTCCTATAAAAGTGGTGGTTGTTGATGCCGGACATGGCGGGCATGATCCGGGAGCAGTCGGGAAATCAAATGTATATGAAAAAGATGTTAACCTGAAAATAGCCTTGAAACTTGGTAAATTGATAGAAGATAATTTCAAAGATATTAAAGTAATTTATACTCGTAAAACCGATGTCTTTGTTGAATTAAAAAGACGAACACAAATTGCTAACGAAAATCATGCGGATTTATTTATCTCTATACATTGCAATTCTGCTCCTAATGCCAGTAGTTATGGAACCGAAACTTTTGTAATGAGTACATCTAAAAATGAAATAAATTTAGCTGTAGCTCAGAAAGAAAATGCTTCCATATTATTGGAATCGAATTATAAAGAAAATTACGAAGGTTTTGATCCCAACTCAATAGATGCTTATATTATTTTTGACTTATGGCAAAATGCCTTTCTTAATCAAAGTATTAAATTTGCTTCCATGATTCAAACGCAATTAAAAAACAATACTAAACTGATGGATAGGGGGGTTAAACAAGCCGGATTTTTAGTGCTTTGGCGTACTACTATGCCAAGTGTTTTGGTTGAAACAGGCTTTTTAAGTTATCCTAGCGAAGAGGCTTATTTATCTTCCGATAGAGGGCAGAATGAGATTAGTAAATCTATTTTTCACGCATTTACACAATTAGTCAAAGAACAAAACGGAGTTAGTATTGAACATAATAAACTAATAGAATTTGATACGCTTTCTACTGAAAAAACAGAAGGAAAACAATCTATCCAATCGGAAACGAAGGAAAGTGGAATTATTTTTAGAATACAAATTTCTTGCTTAGCAGATAATAAAAAACCGGATGACCCCGTTTTTAAAGGTTTGGAAAAAATACAGTCGTTGAAGTCCGGTAGTTATTATTGTTATACCACCGGTGAGGAAACTACTTACGAAGGGGCTGCCGCTTTATTGGAAAAAGTTAAACAAAAGGGGTTTACCGATGCCTTTATGGTGGCATATAAAAACGGAGAAAAAATTACTATTAATGAAGCAAAAAAATATTTAAAAAATTAACAGAGTGTCAAAAAAAATATTTAAAACACAGGAAATTAAAATAGCCGTCTTAGCTATCATCAGTTTGAGTTTACTTATTTGGGGAATTACTTTTTTGAAAGGAAAAAATATTTTTAAAAAACAATATACCTATTATGGGGTTTTTGATCAAGCTGCCGGTCTTATGCCTGCAAATACAGTGAATATCAATGGAGTAACTATTGGTATTGTAGAAAAAGTTTCTCTATTCGGAGCGTCAAACGAAAAAGTTATTGTTGCTTTTACTATAAATAAAAAAATACAACTACCCACCGATACCAAAATTCAAATTATTGCTCCCGGAATTGTGGGAGCTATGCAATTGGAATGTATGCTCGGAAAAGCCACTACTTATTTTAATGATGGAGATACTATTGTCGGGTATCTTAAGCCCAGTTTATTATCGGGCGTTGATAATATTAAATCAAATTTAGATACGGTAATTATTTCATTGAAAAATTTAATGCAAAATGGAGATTTACAGGCTTCATTAAGTAATATCAATGCTACAACCACTCGTTTGGATTCCATTATTCATTCCGGAGAAATTGAAAATATTATTGCCGATGTTCAACATCTTACCAATACACTTAAACATAATGATTCAAAAATTGATAGCATAATAAATAATGTCAATCTATTTTCAGGATCACTTAAAAATGCCGATATACCTAAAACCTTGGACGAACTTTCAAACGGCTTAAAACAATTAGAAGCAATGTTAACGAATGTTGAAAACGGAAAAGGAACGTTGGGTCAATTAACCACTAATGATACCTTGTATCAAAATTTGGATAAAACCATTTTAAATTTGGATGAATTAATCAAAGATATTAAAGCCAATCCGAAAAGATACATAAATGTTACCATTTTTGGAGGTAAGAAGAAATAAAAATGTATCTTAAATCGATTCAACTCATTAATTTTAAAAATTATACCGACGTCGATTATACCTTTTCTGCCGGAATTAATGGTATTGTAGGGTTAAATGGCGTTGGGAAAACCAATTTATTGGATGCTATACATTATTTGTCTATGTGTAAAAGCTACTTCAATGGATTGGACCAATCGAATATATACCATACTGCCGATTTTTTTGCCGTTCACGGCACCTTTGAAATCGAAGATGGACAAGGAATTCAAAAAGTGAGTTGTATTCAAAAGCGAGATTATAAGAAAATATTTAAACTAAATCAAAAAGAATACACCCGTTTATCGGATCACATTGGATTGTTTCCCTCGGTAATGATATCGCCTTACGATAGCGATTATATAAACGGCGGAAGTGAATTACGGAGAAAATATTTTGATAGCGTTATTTCGCAATACGATAAAATGTATCTTGATAATCTGATTCAATACAATAAAGTTCTTTTACAACGAAATGTATTGTTAAAACAATTTGCCGAAAAGTCGTTCTATGATGCCGATGCGATGAGTATTTGGAACGAAAAATTGATTCTTTTGGGGGAAGAAATTTATCAAAAACGAAAACTCTTTGTCAATGAGTTTATCCCTGTTTTTAATCTATTTTTCAATCAATTATCTTCAAAGCAGGAAGAAGTTGCCATTGAATATGAAAGCCAATTACATCACAATTCACTCAGTCAACTTATAAAAGAAGCGGAACGAAAAGATTTTCAAGTACAGTATTCAACGGTTGGCATCCATAAAGACGATTTTTCGTTTGTGATGCATCAATATCCGGTAAAGAAATTTTCATCACAAGGGCAACAAAAAACATTCTTAATCTCTTTGAAATTAGCACACTATAGTTATTTAAAACAAATAAAACGAGTAAAACCTTTGTTATTACTTGATGATGTTTTTGATAAACTTGACGATACACGTGTAGAGAAACTAACGGCTATGGTTGCCGATAGAGATTTCGGACAAGTTTTTATAACACACACCCAAAAGAAACGCATGGAAGAATTACTGCACGAAGCAGGCGTTCCGTATGGTTTGTTTGAAATTTGCAACTAATTCTATTTTATATTACTATTTTCTTTTTGAAGGATCCCTGCGTTTTTCTATTTATAATATATGAATCTGTCAGTCGGACGAAACAAGGAGTCTTTTATGTTGTATCGGACAATGATGATAAGGTAATAAAAATTTTATTTATAAAATGGCAAATATCATTGTTTTTTTTATTATATTTGCTCATCAATATCATTAATATTAATTTTAAAAAATATTCGCATGAAAAAAGTAGTATTGTTTTGTTTGTCAGTATTGTTTATGACAACAACAGTTTTTTCACAAATTTCAGATCTTAAAGGAAAGCAAGTACAAAAAAGCAATGTACAAAAAGAATTAATCCAAAAAGTAAATCAAACATGGGAAGTGCAATTTACCGATACCATAGACCCGCTATGTTCTAAACCTACAGGAACGGTAAGTGACGGCACCTATTTATATGCATGTTGTTTGGATAAAACAATGATTTATAAAATTGATTCGATTCATAAAGTCATTGATACTATGACAATAACAGGTGTGCCGGCTGCTACTCAAGTTAATGTAAAATTGTTTGGATTGGCTTACGATGGTTCTTATTTCTACTCAACGAATGGGAATGATTCAATTTATCAAATTGATTTAGCAACAAAAAGTGTAACAAGTATTATTACACTTCCAACAGGGACTATTCCCATGGGTCTTACATATTCGCCCGATGCAGATGGAGGGAATGGAGGTTTCTGGGTGTCGGTTTTCACAAGTAATTCATTAAAGTTATTTTCTACCTCAGGGGTGTTATTAGATTCGATTACGGGTCTTGATTCAAATTTTTATTACAGCACCAATTTCCTTTGTGCCTTAGCTTATGATAATGTAACTTCCGGAGGTCCATTCTTATATGCCTTAGATTATTTAACGGAATTTATTATGAGTATTAATCTTTCTAATAAAGGAATAAATTCTAAAATACATTATGTTTCTGACGATATGATTGATTGGGAACCCTTAAATGCATACGGTATTTATATTCAGCCTGATGTTGTTCCCGGAACATATACATTGGGAGTAGTTTATAATTCAGGACAGCATATAGGTTATAATTTAAATAAACTTGAATTGCCACAAGGATTATCAATAGTTAATTCATTTACTAAACCTTGGTTGAAAACCGGTGAAACCGGTGTCGTTTCGGCTAATGTTTATTGTTCGGGAAGAGCACCCATTACATCTTATAATTTTAATTATACTATTGATGGAAATTTATACACTCAATCTATTACCGGAGCAGCTATTGCCAATGGTTATTACAATCCGGTCATGTTAATTCATGATTCAATTATTGCTTCAATGCCCGAAGGAACTCATAATCTAGAAATTTGGTTTTCAAATATTAATGGACAATCATACTTAATTTCAGACACTGTTTCCATGCACATTGATGTGTATCAAAAAGTAACCCAACGTACAGTTCTTCATGAAGAATTTGTAAGTTCTACCAGCGCGAATTGTAAAATTCCAAATATGTTATTAGATACCATTTTTCACTATAATCCCAATAAATTTACCTGTATAAAATATCAAATGAATTCTCCGGCATTAGATCCTTATTATACAATGGAAGGTGAAGCTAAAAGAACATACTATGAAGTTGCTAATGATATTCCTTATTTAGCAGTAGATGGTAATTATTTTAATTTTAGTCCTTTATATTATTCGGAATCTTTTTTTCAATTGGAATATATTCAACCTTCTTTTGTGGAAATGAGTGCTACCTTTAATTATAATGAAACTAAAAACTATTCGACTTCAATCAAAGTTACTCCCCTGAAAACATATACGGGTAATTATAAATTATATG
>CAYZQG010000044.1:0-12214 GCA_964480685.1 uncultured Lentimicrobiaceae bacterium | reverse complement strand
TATTAACCGACCGAAAGTTTGCCGGTTCCGATACCTTGGCTACTTCCTATGCTTTGAGTAAAGCCATACAAAAAATCAATCCTGATATTATTGTTTGTGGCTTACAAGCTATTGATGGCGATACGGCTCAAGTCGGTCCTCAAATTGCCGAAAAATTACATATAGCTCAAGTAACGTATGTGGAAAAGTTGGAATCTGTTGATGATAAGCATATTGTATTAACTCGTCGTTTAGAAAGAGGGATTGAAACGGTTTCGGTACCGTTTCCTGTTTTGCTAACGGTTCATGGCTCGGCTACTCCGTGCCGTCCGATGCACGCCAAACGTATGTTGAAATTTAAACATGCACATACTCTTTCGGAATTACAAGAGCAAAATCGTGATTATACCGATATGTTTAAAGAACGTCCTTACTTACATATAGATGAATGGAACGCCGAAACGGTGGGTGCCGATGAATCTCATTTGGGCTTAGGTGGTTCTCCAACAAAGGTTAAAGAAATTGAAAGTGTTGTTCTTACACAAAAAGAATCGAAACTCTTTAGCGACAAAGATTTGGATATAGACCAGTTAATCAAAGAATTATTAGAAACAAGAGTAATCGGATAAAATCATGAAAAATATAGTTGTTTATTGTGAAGTAACGGAAGAAAATCGTATAGCCGATGTTTCGTTAGAATTGCTGTCAAAAGGAAAAAAATTGGCTGATGAATTAGGCGTTGCCTTAGAAGCTGTAGCCTTAGGTTTTCGTTTAGAAAATGCCTTGGAACAATTGCGTTTCTTTGGTATTTCAACGATTCATTATGCCGATAATGAATGTTTATTTCCCTATAAAACATTGACGCATGCTAAATTAGTTCAATCCGTAGTTGAAAAAGAACAGCCCGAAATTGCTTTATTCGGAGCAACTTCCATTGGTCGTGATTTGGCTCCTCGCATTGCTTCGGCTTTGCGTTGCGGTTTAACAGCCGATTGTACGGGTTTAGTAATCGGCGATCATGTAGATGAACGTAAAAAATTGACCTATAAGAATTTATTGTATCAAATTCGTCCGGCTTTCGGAGGTAATATTATTGCAACCATTATCAATCCCGAAACGCGTCCGCAAATGGCAACCGTTAGAGAAGGTGTGATGAAATTGGAACCGCAAACCGTAAAAAATAATCCCGAAAAAAAATTGATTGATTTACAGATGCTTCATGCTGATGATGAAATGGTTCAAATACTTCATCGTCATATTGAAGCTCCTAAAGTCAACCTGAAAGCTGCTCAAATACTAATTGCGGGTGGTTATGGCATGGGAAGCAAGGAAAATTTTGATAAATTATACGAATTGGCTGATTTGCTCGGTGCCGAAGTAGGGGCAACCCGTGCTGCCGTGGATGCAGGCTTTTGCGGGCATGAACGACAAATAGGGCAAACCGGTGTAACCGTTCGTCCAAAATTATACATTGCATGTGGAATTTCGGGTGCCGTTCAACATCGTGCGGGTATGGATCAATCGGCTAAAATTATCAGTATCAATACATCGGCTCAGGCTCCCATCCATGCCATTGCCGATTATGTGGTGGTTGGCGATGTGATGAAAATTATTCCCAAAATGATACAATCGTATAAAAAACAGATTAAATAATTTTTAAAGAATAAAACTAAATACTATATAGAATGGAAAACTTTTTTTTAGATAATGAACATTTAACCTTTCATTTATCACATCCTCTAATGAAGAGTATTGTTAAAATGAAAGAAAAAGATTTTACCGAATCGAAACGCTATGAATATGCTCCTTATGATTTTGAAGATGCTATTGATTCCTATAAAAAAGTGTTGGAAGTTATCGGCGAAATTTGTGGCGAAACTATCGCTCCAAATGCCGAAAGTGTAGATAATGAAGGTGTTAAATTAATGGATAATGTGGTATCGTATGCCAAAGGAACACAACAAAATCATGATATATTGAAAGGTGCGGGCATGTACGGATTATCATTGCCACGTAAATACGAGGGGTTAAATTTTCCGATGGTGCTCAGTATTATAGTCGCCGAAATGATTGCTCGTGCCGATGCAAGTTTTTCCAATATTTGGAGTTTGCAAGATTGCGCCGAAACCATTCATGAATTTGCTTCCGAAGAATTGAAAAATAAATATTTACCGCTTATTCATCAAGGTTATACTTGCTCCATGGTGTTGACCGAACCCGATGCCGGATCCGATTTACAGGCGGTGATGTTGAAAGCTCATTACGATGAACCCAACAAATGTTGGCGATTGAATGGGGTAAAACGTTTTATTACCAACGGCGATGCCGATATTCAATTGGTTTTAGCTCGTTCAGAAGAAGATACAAGCGATGCTCGAGGGCTTTCCTGTTTCCTTTACGACCGCTTCGATAATGCTGTTACCGTTCGTCGTGTGGAACATAAATTGGGAATTAAAGGAGCTCCTACCTGTGAATTAGTATATAAAAATGCTCCCGCTCAACTGATTGGTGATGAACGTATGGGCTTGATTAAATATGTGATGTCGTTGATGAATGCAGCTCGTCTGGGTATTGGTGCTCAATCGGTTGGTTTGGCAGAAGCAGCCTATCGGGTAGCGTATAAATATGCTTGTGAACGTGAACAATTCGGAAAAAAAATCATTGAATTTGCTCCTGTATATGAAATGCTTGCTCTTATGCGTGCCAAAACCGACGGTATTCGTTCCTTGTTGTACGAAACAGCTCGCTATGTAGATATGTATAAATTATATGCTGCCGAAGGCAAGTTGCGTAGTCTGAACAATGATGAAAGAGATGAAATGAAACATTATCAACGTTTAGCCGATATTTATACGCCTCTTTTAAAATTATTTGCAAGCGAATATTGCAATCAAATTGCTTTCGATGCTTTGCAAGTGCATGGCGGAACGGGTTATATGAAAGATTTTCCGGTTGAACGTCTATTGCGGGATGCTAGAATTACTAATATTTACGAAGGAACCTCTCAATTGCAAGTAGTTGCAGCTATTCGCGGAGTAAGTAGCGGAGGGTTTTTAAACCGCATTAAAGAATATGAAAATCAAGATGTGAAAGCTGAATTACAACCTTTAAAAAATACATTGATAACAATGACCCATCGTTATGAAACGGTTCTGCAAATGTTGAAAGATAAAAATGCCCCCGAAATATACGATTTTCATGCCCGTCGTTTGGTAGAAATGATTGGCAATATTGTGATTGGTTATTTATTGGTTTTAGATGCTAATCGATGTGATGCTTTCCAACAGGAGGCTCGTATCTTTGTTGTTATGGGAAATGCTCAAAATCAAGAAAAAGAAAGTTTTATTAAAGAATTTTCGGAAAATGATTTAGCTGCTTATAAGGCAATTAAAGAATAATTTTAGTTTTTATCTTTATTTAACCAAAAAATACGCCTTTATAATAATTACTTAATAAGTGTGTTATAGTAAAAAGTGTAAATTCGGAGAATGAAATCCCCGAAAATTATAATATTTGGGGATTTGAATCGAAAAAATCATGTTTTACGATTACAAAGAATGATTTTTAATTCCTTCCTGGAATAAATGAATAAAATGTTTACCCTTGAAAAAGTCCGGTAAGTAATTTTTCGATTTTTGAAATTCGAATAATTTCGATTCCGGTAATATTTAAGTCTTTAGGGTTATATGAGGAAATAAAAATTCGTTTGAATCCTAATTTTTTATAGAATTGAATCTAAAAAATATTAAATTCTTCAATGAAATAAAAAAAAAGCAATGAAATTCTTCAATGAAATAAAAAATATAGTATTTTTGCATTTAAAAAATAATTAACAATAATGATAAAAAGAGACCTTGAAGAAACAATAATTTCAGAGCTTCAACCTGGTAAGGTGATAGTAATATATGGTGCTCGTCGAGTAGGGAAAACGGTTTTAATAGAGCAATTAATGCAACGTTTTCAGGGAAAAAAAATTCTTCTAAATGGTGAAGACATAACTACAATTAATATGTTATCACGAAGAAGTATAGCTAATTATCAGCAGTTATTTGCTAATATTGATTTACTAATTATTGATGAAGCTCAAAATATAAATGATATTGGTAAAATATTAAAATTGATAGTCGATAATCTAAAAAATCTTTCAATTTTAGTTTCAGGTTCATCCTCATTCGATTTAAAGAATCAAGCCGGCGAACCGCTTGTTGGCAGATCGTATTCGTTTATTTTATATCCGTTTTCGCATAATGAAGTGTTGCAAATAGAAAATCAAATTGAACTTATTCAACATGTAGAACAATATTTAGTATATGGAAATTATCCGGAATTATTTACAATAGAAGACTTTATAAAAAAACAAAACTATTTAATTGAAATAGTTGAACTATATTTATTAAAAGATATTTTAATGATAGATGGTATAAAAAATGCATCTAAAATGCATAATCTTTTGAAATTAATTGCTCTCCAAGTTGGAAGTGAAGTTTCGTATGATGAATTGTCAAAACAGTTGGGCTTGAGTAGAAATACAGTTGAAAAATATCTTGATTTATTATCTAAAACGTTTGTGATTTTTAAATTACCGGCATATTCTACCAATCCCCGAAAAGAAGTTAGCAAAATCGCAAAATGGTATTTTTATGATAATGGGATTCGAAACGCTCTAATCAACAATTTCAAACCTATTGTTATCCGTAATGATATTGGTATGCTTTGGGAAAATTATATTATTAGTGAACGAATTAAAAAAAATAATAATTTACATCTTCATAAAAATTATTATTTTTGGAGAAATTATAATAAACAAGAAATTGATTTAATTGAAGAATATAACGGTGAAATTCATGCTTTTGAATGTAAATGGCAAGAAAAGGCGGTTAAAATCCCATCTTCATTTAAAGAAAATGATTCCTTTAAATCTTTTAATATAATTCATTCAAATAATTTCCATGAATTTATATAAATATTAAAATTTGAATCTCTGTGTTTTGAATATCTATAGCCTTTGTTTTATAAATTAATATCAATTAAAATCAATAGGATAGAGGTGATATATTCTTTACCCTTGAAAAAGTCCGGTAAGTAATTTTTCGATTTTTGAAATTCGAATAATTTCGATTCCGGTAATATTTAAGTCTTTAGGGTTATATGAGGAAATAAAAATTCGTTTGAATCCTAATTTTTTAGCTTCGTTAATGCGTTGTTCAATACGACTCACGGGACGAATTTCGCCCGATAAGCCGATTTCACCGGCAAAACATGTATTAGAATCAATCGAGACATCAAAAAGTGAAGACATTACCGAAGCAATAATAGCTAAATCGGCAGCTGGATCGTCAATATGAATGCCACCTGTTATGTTGAGAAAAACGTCTTTAGCATTGAGTTTTAAACCGCATTTTTTTTCCAAAACCGCCAACAACATGCCTAAACGTCGCAAGTCGAAACCGGTGGACGAACGTTGCGGATTGCCGTAAACTGCCGGACTTACTAAGGCTTGTGTTTCGATTAGAAAAGGACGCAACCCTTCGATAGTAGTAGCTATTGCAATGCCATTTACATCGTCGGCATGTTGAGAGATAAGTATTTCGGATGGATTACTTACCTCGCGTAATCCGCTTTGTTGCATTTCAAATATACCTAATTCGGCTACGGAGCCGAAGCGGTTTTTAATGGCTCGAACTATTCGGTAGCCGTAGTTTCGATCGCCTTCAAATTGTAAAACAACATCTACTATGTGTTCTAATACTTTAGGACCGGCTAAGGTGCCGTCTTTGGTAATATGACCGATTAGAAAAACAGGGGTAGAGGTGGTTTTGGCAAAGCGTTGCAGTTCGGAAGTGGTTTCACGTATCTGTGAAATACTTCCTGCCGATGATTCTATTGTGTTGGTTTGTAGTGTTTGTATGGAGTCAATTATAATTATGTGAGGATTAATAGCATCAATGTGTTGAAAAATAGTTTGTGTGTTGGTTTCATTCACAATAAAGCAGTTGTTGCTTTTTTGCTTAATTCGGTCGGCACGCATTTTTAGTTGGAGTTCGCTTTCTTCGCCCGAAACATACAGAACGGTTACGGCAGAAGGTTGACTTAATGCTAATTGTAATAATAAAGTGGATTTACCGATACCGGGCTCACCGCCCAATAAAATAATAGAACCGGGTACTATGCCACCGCCCAACACTCTGTTTACTTCCTCTATGCCGGCATTGATACGTTGTATGTTTTGAGAACTGTCTATTTCTTGAATCCGTACAGCTTGGCTTTGATGTAACGATGTTTGTTTTTTGCCGGATGTCGAACTTTGGACTACTTCTTCTACATAGGTATTCCATTCACCGCAATTTCTACATTTACCTATCCAAGTGGCTGATTGAGTGCCGCAATTTTGACAATAAAAAATAGTTTTCGTTTTTGCCATCTGAAAATACGTGTTGTTGTTTTTTAATTCCTAAGGTTTTGCAAATGTAATAAAAATTAAGGTATCGAAAATCATAAATAAAAAAAGAAGTGATTAAAAAATCACTTCTTTTTATTGAAATTTGAATTTAGTCTTTGTCCATCAATAACTTATCAAATAAAGCTATGTTTTCTTTTAAATTTTTATAACTATCTAAAATGGATTGGAAAAGAGCTTCTTCTTCTTCTTGTTCTTTAATATACCACTGTAAGAAGATTTGAGTTCCATACTCTTTTTCGCTGACAGCTAATTCATATAATTTTACAATGCAATTAGTTACATGTTTTTCATGTTCCATGGCTTTTTCAAACACTTCTATTAGTGTTTTATAATTGTTTGGTGCTTCAGGAAGAGCTGATAAGGTAGCATGACCGCCGCGATAATTTACATATTTCAGTATTTTTTCTGCATGTTCTCTTTCTTCGTTGGTATGGCGATATAAAAAGGCGGCTGCACCCGGAAATGCGTTTGCATCGCACCACGATGCCATTGCCAAATAAAAACGAGAAGCAAATTCTTCTTCCTTAATTTGCATATTCAGTGCGTCTTCGATTTTCTTTGAGATCATAATTGATATATTTAAATAATTAATATAATTGAATTCTTTGTATTATAATAACAAATTTACTACCACTTTGTTTGAAGAAATCAATGGAAAAGAAGTTTGTTTGAAAAATGAAAAAAATAAGAATAAAATGCGTTAAAACTTATAATTAATACTACCTGTTAAGTTAATATCTAAGCAGTTAAAATATTTCATTTGTGTTTTTAATCGTCCGTATTTCGAGCTGAGTCCTGCCGAATAACTGTTTTGTAAGGTGAAATATAGATTTTTATAAATAGGGAATTCCAAACCGAAATTTATTTTAGCTCCCACATAAAAACCCATTATATCACCGTTATTGGTTTCCAATACTTCAACTCTTTGTTCATCAATTAAACGAATGCCATCGGCTTTGGTTGAGAGAATATATTCAAGTACAGGTCCACCACTAAAAATAAAGCGAATCGGATTACCTACAACTAATTCCGGAAAAACGTAAAGTTGTAATACATGTACATCGTAACGCATGCCGGTAGGGATAGTATCACCATCACGGTGATCTTCATAATAGAAATAGGCAGATTGACGTTTCCATTCTACTTGTGTCCCTATTCGCATGTTTTTCTTTTTGTTAGGAATATCCATTTTGTAGGTTATATTTGCTAAATAGGAATCATATTGTCGAAAAAGGGTATAATATTCCGATTTGGGTAAACTGCAATAATAAATAGATTGATTATAGCCACCTCCCAAGCTGATGTGATGTTGTGCTAAGGAAGAAAAAACAAATAAAAAGAAAACAAAGAAGGATATAGTTATTTTTCCCATAAATTTTCAGTTATAGTTAGTTTGTGTAAAATATATCGAGATAAAATGAATAGATAATCGGATAAACGATTCATATATTGTATAATAATATCATTAACAGGATGAGTGTGTTGTAGTGTTACCACACAACGTTCGGCTCTTCGACAAACACAACGAGCAATGTGACATTGCGCATTTAAAGGATGTCCTCCCGGAATGATAAAAGAGGTTTGTTTGATAAGTTTTGCATCCATGTTATCCATTTCTTTTTCTAAAAAATCTACATAAGATAGTTGCATTTCCGGTAAAGTAACCGAACAAGGATTTTGATAATCAACAGCTAAAAGTGTTTGAATGACAAATAATACTTTTTGTATTTCAAGCAATGAAGCGGCAAGTTGTGTGTCATTAATCGAATCGCGAAGCAAGGCAAGGTGAGCATTGAGTTCATCTACGGTTCCATAGGCAACGATGCGAGGGTCGTCTTTGGCTACTCGGGTGTTATTCAGTAAGGATGTTGTTCCTTGATCGCCTGTTTTAGTGTATATTTTCATATCTTTTAGGGTAAATCATCTGGTTTTGAAAAATTAGGATTGGTTAGAAATTCGGTATCGGTAAGGGTTAACAGAAAGGCTTTTAATTGTTTTTTTTCTTTAGGTGTAAGCAAAGCTCCACCGTCGGATATTTTATGCATTAAAGGATGAATGTAAGGAGTAGCGTGTAATCCTTCACTGTAAAAATCAATCACTTCGTCTAATGTTTTAAAACGTCCGTCAAACATATAAGGAGCGGTAACTTCAATATTACGTAGGGTAGGGGCGCGATAAGCTCCTATATCGGAGGTGATACCGGTAAGTGAATATCGATCGCGTGTGTCGGTGAAAACACTATCCAAACCGTTGTTGTAGAATTGATTCGTAGTCATTAGTAAATTGCCGTCGCTACCGTGGCAATGAAAACAATCGGCTCCTTCTTCGGTGGTAAATAAAGCAAATCCTGCTAATTCATCGGCAGTAAGTTGTTCTTTTCCTTGAATATAGCGATCGAATTTTGAATTACCTGAGATTAAAGTACGAATAAATTGTGCAATTGCTTTTTCAATGCGTTCAATAGTAACTTCTTCCGTTCCAAAAGCTGCTTTGAACAGGGGTGGATATAGACTGATGTTTTTAATGGTATTCACAGCTCTTTCGGACGAACTGAACATTTCATGTTCGGCAATAATACCCATTAAAACAACATCTTCTATATTTCTTCGTGCCGTATTCGGATTGTCATTATAAATCATTCCATTCCAAAAGTATCCGTTGGTATTAAATACCAAATTAACCAAAGGAAGCATGCTGTGTGGCGTATGTTTTCCTTTTACTCCAAAAGGTCTTCCGTTGGTATATTTAGGGTGATTTATGCCACATTCAAATCCGTGTTCTTGAATATGACAGGTAGCACAACTCATTAACGAATCTTCACAATCACCGGAATAACCTCGTAAGCGGCCGTCGTAAAATAAATAACGACCTAATTTTATGCCTTCTACCGTCATTGGGTTGTCGTCCGGAATGTTGAGAATGGTAGGGAAATATTTTGGAATGGTAATGTTATATGGAGTTGCCTCAAATTCTTCATCCGAAGGTTTGGGCGGATTGCAGGAATAGAGTAATAATATGCTTATAGTAATTATAAACAAGACATTACTTTTATATAATCCGGCATATTTTTTCATGATATAAAATGCAAGTAATAAACGTGAAATTTGGTGAATTATTATTTCTAATTAGAATACTAAGGTGAATTATAATAATAGTATTATGAATTATTCTTCGCCCATGTATCTTTTAGTGAGACCGTTCGGTTGAAAATCATCTTCTCGGGAGTTGATTCTTTATCTATACAAAAATAACCGATACGTTCAAATTGATAATTGGCAAGTTTTTCGGTACGAATAAATTTAGGTTCGGTATAGGCGTTGACAATTTGTAAAGAATCGGGGTTGAGATGATCTAAAAAGGTTTTACCTTCTTCTACATTATCGGGTTCGGGAACGCAAAACAAACGGTCGAAGAGACGAACTTCAGCGGAGATGGCATGTTTTGCTGATACCCAATGGATAGTACTTTTTACCTTCCGATTGCTTTCGGGCAAGCCGCTGCGAGTCAAAGCATCGTAGGTGCAATGAATAGCTGTAATATTTCCATTGGCATCTTTATCAACGCTTTCACATTTAATAATATAGGCGTATTTCAATCGAACTTCTCGACCAATGGTTAAACGAAAAAAGTTTTTAGGAGCATCTTCCATAAAATCTCCACGTTCAATCCACAATTCCCGAGAAAAAGGCACTTCACGTGTACTATCATCGGGGTTTTCGGGATTGTTGACGGCAGTCATAAACTCTTCTTTTTCGGCAGGATAATTATCAATTATTAGTTTTATGGGGTCTAAAACAGCCATGGTTCGTAAGGCTTTTTTATTCAAATCTTCCCGCACACAAAATTCGAGTAAGGAAATGTCAATCACGTTTTCTCGTTTGGCAACGCCGATGGTTTCGGCAAAGTTACGAATGGAATCGGCTGTGTAACCACGGCGGCGTAATCCGCAGATAGTGGGCATACGTGGGTCGTCCCATCCCATAACGTGTTTTTCTTCAACTAATTGCAAGAGTTTTCGTTTACTCATAACCGTATAATTTATGTTCAGTCGGGCAAATTCGATTTGTTGCGGATGATGGATTTTTAAAGCTTCGCAAAACCAGTCGTAGAGTGGGCGATGGACTTCAAATTCCAATGTACAAATAGAGTGGGTGATGCCTTCTATCGAATCGCTTTGACCATGAGCATAATCATACATCGGATATATGCACCACTTATTGCCGGTACGGTGATGTTCGGTGTGAAGAATACGATACATAATGGGGTCTCGTAAATGCATATTGGGCGAAGTCATATCAATTTTTGCCCGTAATACACGACTCCCATCGGGAAATTCGCCTTGTCGCATGCGATAAAATAAATCCAAATTTTCTGCTATACTGCGATTTCGATACGGACTTTCAATGCCGGGAACGGTCGGAATTCCTCTGTTTTTACTGATTTCTTCTTGTGTAGAATCATCGATATAGGCTTTACCTTCATTAATTAATTGTACTGCCCATAGATATAATTGTTCGAAATAATCTGAAGCATAAAATTCAGCATCCCATTGAAAACCTAACCATTGAATATCTTCTTTGATAGATTCAACGTATTCAACATCTTCTTTTACAGGATTTGTATCGTCGAAACGAATGTTTGTCTTTCCGTTGTATTTCTTTGCAATACCAAAATTTAAACAGATAGATTTGGCATGCCCGATATGCAAATAGCCGTTAGGTTCCGGCGGAAAACGGGTATGTACACGCGAATTATTCTTCCCGTTTTTTAAATCTTCCTCAATAATGGTTTCGATAAAATTTAAAGAGGCTTTCGTGTTTTTATCCGTTATATTAATGCTTTCCATACGTTGTAAATAGTATAATTATTTATAAATCAATTTTTTGATTCTGAATTAGATTTTGATTGCGAAATCATGCAAAGGTAATAAAAAATGCTTAATTATACACTATAATTGTGTTTTTTATATTGACATTTATGATTTTTAAATCATGAATGGTATCAGTTTTTAGCGAATCCGCCTGAACTTCATTCGTTCTCTACACAGGATAGTTAAGTCTATCATTTTCAATGAGGCAAAGAATCTTTTACTTCTATGGAGTAATGATGACAATTGAACAAGAAATGATATATTTAACTATGAATAAAAATAATTGTTGAATAAAATTATTCACGATATATAGAAATATAGTCAAAAAATCAAACAATAAAAATCAGATAAATAGATTGTTAATAGATGAAAAGTTAAAATTTAAAAAAAATATCATACGATATATTAAATTTTATACTTTTGCAGCCGTCAAAGAGAACATAGTTAACATTAAAATAAAAAATTTAATGAAAAAGTTATTTACAGGTATTCTTACGGTTTTTTTATCACTTACCTTTTCCATTCAAACACAAGCACAAACCTATCAATTACCCAATAATGGTTTTGAATTTTGGAGTGGAACTGCAAATAATGCAGAGCCGGTGATTTGGAACTCTTTTGCTACTGCAGATTGTACAATTGGAGGAATAACAGGATTAATTGCTTGTAATTCTGCCAAAACTCCCCATCATTACAAAGTCGCCGGACATAGAACAGGGGGTATAGGGTCTTATTATCTTACAGTTTATTCTACTTCAATTTTAGGTGTTGTTGCTAATGGAAATATGACTTTAGGTCAAATAAGAGTTGGAAGTACTACAGCTTCAAGCTCTAATAATTTTAATTATACAAAACGATCGGATACTGCTTTTAGTGAAGCTTTTACAACATCTCCTGATTCAATT